>NZ_CAWUDE010000016.1:0-130657 GCF_963920895.1 Anabaena sp. CCY 9613 | reverse complement strand
CAAGCCTCTACACTTCTTTGTGTTGGGGCTTTTGTTTTTATATTGATACAGGTTCGTTGGTACAAGATTTAGCTATAGTTTTAACGTGAATTCGATGAACCTCTCCCCAACCCTCTACCGTGTACACACATCTCTGTACTGGGTGTAAAATTTGGGTTGATACCCCAAAATCCCCCTTTTTCCTACGCCGAAGGCGCATCCCCGAAGGGGTTTAGGAGAGTTACGGGGGATCAAAACGCTGTGGCCAGTTGATAAGATTTGTGTGTACACCGTAGCCTTGCAGGGGAAGAGGAATGGAAGCGGGGTTTTTTAGATCCGTCGAACTCCTCACGTTAGTTTTAATCCATAAGCCTTGCTGCACAGTTTTCAGCCTGAAAACTATTTGTGTTGAATTTAATGCTGAATCGTCTGCACCATTAACTAACCCCAAATCTAATCGTCTGTGAGATGTCTTTGGTTCAGTCTGTTGGCGGTCGAAGGCATCTAGTGGGGTGTATAAATATTGCCATTCACTGTAGGTTTTATCCTTGTAGAGAGATTCTAGATATGCTCGAAAATCAATGCGTTGGTCTGCAACCATGTCAGTGAATTAACTACATCACATAATTCAGTATTATGTAATAATACTCTTTAACATGAGATTAAGGCGCGATCGCTTATCTTCCTACATACAATCCTAAAGCGATCGCTAGCTATTGTTTTAGTAATTATACTGATACATTAACGTTAACTTTTCTCTTCCAGTGATTTAGCTGGTACTTCAATAGCTGTAACATCAATTGTGCCTTCTGGTGTGAAGCGCTGAAAATGTCCTTTTTGTACTGACAGTGCTTCTCCACAATTCGGACACTGCAATTGACTGTTATTTAAGCCTGTGAATTCGTAATTACAAACAGGACATTGATCAGTCACTAAATTGCGTTGCAGCCACCAGCGAAATCCAAAGAAGGCGACAACGGGTGTCAACATGAAGAAGCCAACGATAATTAGCAACGAATTCACCAACCAGCCCAAGCCTAATGACGCCAGCAACCAGAAAACGGCTAACACTGTGAGCCAAGGGCGAAGATTTTCAAGACTCAATTGCAAAGATTTAAGGCTCATTTTTTAAATATTGTCTTGCTCTTCTTCTAGGATAGCGAGTTTAGTTGAGAGTCAAAAGCCAAAGTTCAACTACCAAAAGTCAAGAAATATTACTCAAGCTTTGGGACTATCGGCTTACGACTCAGGACAAAAGCAGTTCTTGTAGTCGCTGTTGAAAGGCTTCCATACCAAAAAGAGCGATTGCTTGTTCTCTAAGCCATTGTCCATCACAACGTTGATCATTTCCTTGGAGAATTTCTATACAAGCTTTTGCTACTGCTTCTTGATCACGATGTGGTACTCGCCATCCTAGTTTACCATCCTGCAAGGGGTCAGCAGAACCATCATCATCACCAGATAACACCGGCACACCACAAGTCATTGCCTCTAAATAAACAATGCCAAAGCCTTCTTGAGAGGGCATAATGTAGGCATCAGCAAGGCGGTAGTGTGCCATTAACTCTTCTGTAGGCACAAAACCTGCAAAAACCACGCGATCGCTCACACCTAAATCTGTTGCTAGCTGGGCTAATCGGGGTTGGTCATCGCCTCGACCAATTACCAAATATTTGATTTCTGGGAAAACTTTGGCTATTTGGGGTAGTGCGCGAATAGTTACATCTACACCTTTGTAAATATCTCCTGACCATAATCGCGCCACAGTCATTAATACCTTTGTACTACATAACCCATATTTCTCGACTAATTCTGGCTGTTTAGAACCAGGCGTAAATTTATTGCTATCAATAGCACAAGCTAACATCTTAATTTTTTGAGGATCTAGACCATTGGCAGCACAAGCGCGATCGCGGCTGTAGCGACTAATAGTCCAGATACTACTTGCTGATGCTAGTGCGCGTCGTTCCTGCTTTTTGAGTGGTTCCCACACTTCCTTGCCATACGTGAGTACGGTGTAGGGAATACCTAAGGGCTGACAAAGAGTTTGGATCAGTACTGCCAGGTTAATATGGCCGCAGAAAACATGCTGGGGACGTTTTTTCAAGAGAAACTTGAGCAAAGCCGCTGCCATTTTCAGCCTTCCTATTTGGGAGAACTGATTTTGAAAGTAATGAAATTTTAAATTATCAGATTCAAAAGGATTTGAGCCGTTAGAATTATCTCGCAATAAAAAAACTTCGGCTTTACAACCTGGCTTCAACTCTGAATATGCACAAAAAATATCTTTGACATAAGATTGAATACCACCTTCTCGGGCAAAAATTTCTAAGAACACGAAGACGTGGTTAGCTGTTCCATGAACTTTTTCGGCTAAATTGAGGTTTTCTCCCACTGTATCAATCAGCATTTATGTTTTTTATACTCCGAGAGAGGGTACAGATGCAGGTGTAAATGAGCTAGGACGCAAGTGGGTCTAGTATTCCATTGTGCGATCGCTCCATATCTGTGGGTACCCATTTCTCTAATAGTTCTTCAGATTTTTTATACAAAACAAAAAATGTTTATACAAATAACAAAAATTGCTTCAGGGCTGAAGTCGCTCTGTCATGGTTATGGCATTCTTTTTAATTTTTACCTTCTTTAGCATATTTAACGATCAGTAAACAATTTCTCCCATCTGCGCTGCGTTCGTAAACAACATGGTCAGCTAAACGTCGCAGGAGAAACCATCCATATCCCCCAACTTGCAGGGTGCCTGGTTGTGGCTCGGCGATCGCATCGGGATTAAAGGGTTTTCCATGATCCCAAATTCTCATCTCTAGTCTATTAATCCACAGACTAACTTCAATTTCGATAGTAGTTTCCGGTGGTAAAGCACGATGAGCATGACGGACTGCGTTAGTAAAACCCTCTGCTAATGCTAAATTAAGGCGATAAAGTTGGCTTTCTGACCAGCCAAGTTGAGACAGATATTGTAAACAAAATTGCTCAAACCATTGTTGTACGTAGTTTAGGAGCTTAAGTTCGCTCTTCACCGTCAGATGGTCGTGCTGCACTATGCTAAGCATTGACCTTGACTTGAATATAAGATGAGTAAAAGATGTCTATATTGGTTGTATTTTGGCGATTTTAGACTTGGGAATCCCTTTTCTGCCAAAATTAAAAATCCCAGATGCTAACTGGATTACTAAAATTGACGCCTGTAAGTTACAAAAGTACATCTGCCAAAAGTATGAGCAGCTTTCCAAGAACACTTCCTGGGTGATTGCGCCAGCAGTTGAAAGGAGGGAAACCCTCCGCATAACTGCTAAATTTGGTAGATGCTCTGGAAACTACAGGCGTCAAAGGCTTGGTGGTAAATAAATTAGAACAATCCCAAGGTCAGAGATTTATCCAATGGGAGGGCAGCACCAATACCTAACCACAGGGTGACAAGAGTGCCAAAGAGGAATACTGTAGTCGCCACTGGACGACGGAAGGGATTTTGGAATTTATTGACGTTCTCAATGAAGGGAACGAGGATTAATCCCAAGGGTACTGAGGCCATTGCTAGCACTCCTAAAAGTTTGTTAGGAAGCGATCGCAAAATCTGGAATACAGGATACAAATACCACTCCGGCAAAATTTCCAGTGGTGTAGCAAAAGGATTTGCTGGTTCACCTGTCATTGCAGGATCTAGTACAGCTAGAGCCACAATACAAGCGAAGGAACCCATAATCACAATGGGGAATACATACAGTAGGTCATTAGGCCAAGCGGGTTCGCCATAGTAGTTATGACCCATGCCTTTGGCGAGTTTGGCTCTTAACTGAGGATCGCTCAGATCGGGTTTTTTTTGTGTTGCCATGTTTGAATGCGCTCTCCTGCTCAAATTCAGTTAAAGCATTTGTGGAAGCCATCAGCTATGAGGCAACCCTGGACTGCGGCAAGCCGCTTGGAGGGGGTCTACAGCTTTCAGCTTAAAATACAGCCTTTGTTTTTATTGTCGCTTATGAGTGATTTTTTTCTGATTTCTCATAAGTTTAAAACAAACAACTGAATCTGCAAACTGAAAGCTGTTGCCTTTTCGCATTTTGGCTGAATTTAGATTACAAAGGTCCGGAAATACCTTGTTTGCGGATCATCAAGAAGTGGAACAGCATGAACACTGCAATTAACCAAGGTAGTACAAAGGTGTGAGCGCTGTAGTAGCGAGTCAATGTAGCTTGACCAACACTAGAACCACCGCGCAACATATCAGAAATCAAAACGCCAACTACGGGAATTGCTTCTGGTACGCCGCTAACGATTTTCACAGCCCAGTAACCTACTTGATCCCAAGGTAGGGAGTAACCTGTAACACCAAAGGAAACAGTGATTACAGCTAGGATGACACCACTTACCCAGGTCAATTCACGGGGCTTTTTGAAGCCTCCTGTGAGGTAGACCCGGAAGGTGTGCAAAATCATCATTAACACCATCATGCTGGCAGACCAGCGGTGAATGGAGCGGATTAGCCAACCGAAGCTGACCTCATTCATGATGTACTCTACTGAAGAGTAAGCTTCAGCTACAGTTGGCTTGTAGTAGAACGTCATGGCAAATCCAGTGGCGAACTGGATGAGAAAACAAGTTAGGGTAATGCCGCCCAGGCAATAAAAAATATTGACATGGGGAGGGACGTACTTGCTAGTGACATCCTCAGCGAGCGCCTGAATCTCCAAGCGCTCCTCGAACCAGTCGTAAACGTTGGCCATACAATCTCAAGTTCCTAAAAATCGGTTGCTGTTGATCAATCTCCCAATTAGCAATTTTGGGATTTTCACAAAAGGGAGTTAGTTCGTTTGCTTTGGAGCCTTCAAAGTGATAAGAGTTTTCAGAAACTTAACACTCTGTAAATATGGAATATATTGCGTTCTCTTTGCAAGCCAACACAAAAAATGCTGGACACCAAGTAGATCTTATCGTTTGCTGAGTGGAATACACCGCATCAGTTGTCTTGACAAGTTGATGAGAGCAATGCACCACTTCTATAAAAAAAGTAACATAGTTGAGATATAGATTTCATCAATAACGAGGTAAACGGGCAGTTTTCAGCAATTTGGGATCAGGTGAAATAGAAAATGGGGTTCATGCACAAACAGGTTTTTCGGTTAGGATTTTCACTGCTAATGGCATTTTGGTTGGCGTTGGGCGCCCTCATCCAACCAGCGGTAGCTTTGACGGATGAGCAAAAGCTAGTTTCAGAAGTTTGGCGAATTGTCAATCGTACTTATTTAGATGAGACGTTTAACCATCAAAATTGGTCGGCGGCGAGGCAAAAGGCATTAGAGAAGCCGCTGAAAAACAATCAAGCAGCTTATGCAGCAATTCAGAATATGCTGAAGTCTTTGGGCGACCCTTTTACCCGCTTTTTAGACCCGGAGCAGTACCGGAGTTTGCAAGTCAATACTTCGGGGGAACTGACTGGGGTGGGTTTACAAATTGCCCTCAATCCGGAGACTGGAAGGCTAGAAGTAGTGTCACCTATTGTGGATTCACCAGCAGATAAAGCCGGAATTAAACCACGCGATCGCATTCTCAAAATCGAAGGCATTTCTACAGAAGATTTGACCCTCGACGAAGCAGCAACTAGGATGCGGGGCCCCGTTGGTAGTCTAGTTACCCTGTTGATTGAACGAGATGGGGTAGGGGAAAAAGAAGTGAGAATAGTGCGCGATCGCATTGAGCTTAACCCTGTGGTGTCTGACTTGCGTTTTTTTCCCCAAGGAACACCCATTGGCTACCTGCGCTTAACTCAATTTAACGCTAACGCTTCTACAGAATTAGCACATGCTATTTCTAGTTTAGAGAAAAAAGGCGCTGCTGCCTATATTTTAGATTTGCGAAATAATCCCGGTGGGTTATTACAATCAGGAGTAGAAATTGCCCGCCTGTGGTTAAATTCCGGTACCATTGTCTACACTGTCAATCGCCAAGGTATTCAAGGCAGTTTTGAATCATTTGGCCCTGCTTTGACAGATGATCCATTAGTAATTTTAGTCAATCAAGGAACTGCCAGTGCTAGTGAAATTCTCGCTGGGGCCCTACAAGACAACGGTCGCGCCCAACTGGTAGGGGAAACTACCTTTGGTAAAGGCTTAATCCAGTCTTTGTTTGAATTATCAGACGGTTCTGGCTTGGCAGTCACAATTGCTAAGTACGAAACACCTAACCATCGGGATATCAACAAATTAGGTATTAAGCCAGATAAAGTAATTGCCCAAGAATCAATTACCCGCGAACAAATTGCCACCAACGCCGATGTGCAATATCAAGGAGCATTGGAATTGTTAAAGACAAATTCTGTATTGGCGGGAGTGGGGAGTAAGGAGTAGGGAGTGGGGAGTGGGGAGTTTTTTCCTCATCTCTCTACCTCAGCACTCACAAGTCCTTGGTAAGCATTCTCGATGAAACGTTTGCCTCTGAGGAAGCCTGTGTTAGCGCCGGGACAGATGTACTGTAGGGTTTCTGGGGTGAAACGTTCTTGTAGTACTTGAAGACTTTTAATTTGTCTTGGCCAGTGAAATGTTTTTGCTGTCCGCTGTAGTACTGGTTCTCCTTGGTGATTGGGGACTAAATGGCGACCAGAAAACAGCACACCTCCCTGTTTACTGTAGTAGAGACAAGATGAACCGGGAGAATGCCCCGGTGTCCAAATTACTTGTGTTGTAGCAGTGAGTGTAAAATTTTGGATAAAGGTGGTTACAGTTAATCCAGGTAATAAATAAGCTTCTTGCTCTTGAATGAGAACTTCGCAGCTAAAGATTTGTTGAATTTCTGAAGTTTTACCAATAGCACCTCTATGAGTGAGAAATAGCCAACGCACACCGCCATGCGATCGCAAAAAATCTTGATTTGTTTGATCTAAAGCCGGGGAATCGATGAGGATATTGCCTTCATTTCCTACAATAAGGTAAGAGGTTCCCCCTAATGTGTCTCGATTTGGCAAAAAGGCAAAGATACTATCTAGTACTGGACGTGGTGGCTTGGCTAGCTGACTTGGCTGTTGAGGTAAGGGGCACATGAGCAAAAACCGAACTGAGGAGTGGTAAAAATTGGGTTACAGAGTTGAACTTCTTAAGAATTTACATTTGAGACTTAATAAGTTCTGTTAACCGTTGTAGACAAATTGGGGTTTAGAGTCTGTCTAGTAGTGAAGGCTGTGGTACCGACACGCTGGTGGGACATGTTTTTAAAATTACTGAAGAGCAAATGACATCTTGGTTTCTCCTCCTATTGGGACTAGCTACTTATCTAATGGTGCAGCGCAGTGTCGCTAACATCACCCGGACACCAGTCTGGTTGTTGTGGTTGGTGTTAATGACACCAGCGTTGATATTGAGCGGGTGGACGATAATACATGGGGCACAACCACCCCCGCCGGCATCACTGATCATTTGGCCGTCAATTATCTGCCTGCTGTTATACTGGCTGTTGTTTCAATGGGGTCGTCAAGCGCCAAGAGATCCACAAACGGAACCCCCAGCTATTGAACCACAGTCGGCTATCCATCCTACCGCAGAAGCAGTAACAGTGCGTCCCATTGAACCAACGGAAGAAACCCAACTACGAAATTGTTTTCCCTGGTCTGTTTACTACATCCAAAACATTGAGTACAGACCCCAGGCTGTTGTCTGTCGTGGTCAGATCAGAACCACTCCTACTAAGGCTTATCAGCAGATTAAGGCTAATATCGAAGCACAATTTGGCGATCGCTTCTTGCTCATCTTTCAAGAAGGTTTCAATGGTAAACCTTTCTTTGTGCTGGTTCCTAACACTCAAGCTGCTAAAAATGCCAATACCAGTAATCCAGAACGGTTAACACGTCCAGGATTAGCTTTATTTTTGCTAGTCGCTACTTTACTGACAACTACGTTTGTAGGTTCAACACTCGCTGGTTTTCAACCACAAGAATTCGTTTCTAAACCAAGTATTTTGTTAGAGGGCTTACCCTATGCTTTAGGGTTGATGACTATTTTAGGTATCCACGAACTTGGTCATTATATGACCGCTCGGCGTTACAAAATTCGCACGACCCTGCCTTATTTTATCCCTCTGCCATTTTTCTTGGGCACTTTTGGCGCATTTATTCAAATGCGTAGTCCCATTCCCAACCGTAAAGCTTTATTTGATGTGAGTATCGCTGGGCCTATCGCAGGTTTTGTGATCACATTACCGTTTTTAATCTGGGGTTTGGCTAATTCGGAGGTGGTTCCCATGACTGACCAAACAGCATTGTTGAATCCTGAAGCACTCAACCCCAAATATTCAATTTTATTGGCACTGCTGGCGAAGTTAGCATTAGGGAGCCAATTAACAGCACAATCTGCCATTAACCTGCATCCCATAGCAATTGCTGGTTTTCTAGGACTAATTGTCACAGCTTTGAATTTGATGCCTGTGGGACAACTCGATGGGGGTCATATTGTCCATGCCATGTTTGGACAGAGAACCGCAATGGTAATTGGTCAAATTTCCCGCTTATTACTGCTACTACTTTCTTTAGTCCAGTCAGGATTTTTTATCTGGGCGATTATTTTATTATTCATCCCCTTGATTGACGAACCTGCCTTAAACGATGTCACCGATTTAGATAATGGTCGTGACATTTTAGGATTGATGGCAATGGCACTGCTGGTAATTATTGTGCTGCCATTACCCCAGGCGATCGCTAACTTGTTGCAAATTTAATCATCATGAAGATGGAGAAGAGGCAGAAACAGAGGAGTGAGTAAATTTTCCTAACCTCTAGCCTCTAGCCTCTAGCCCCCTAACTAGATACAGAATTAGCAGTTTCTGATACCTTGGCCGCAGACGGATTACCACCCATGCGGATTTCGGAAGTGAAGGAAGCCATGCTAAAGCCGCCAAAACGCTTGAGGATACTGACTCGCATCCGTAAATTGGGACTGGCAAACCATAAACGTTCTTCAGACCACATGGTTTCATATTCTGTGGTGAGAGTTAAAGCACCATCGCTACCCATCTTGTAGCTTCCAGCAACGGGTGCTTTTTCGGCGTAACCCATTTCTCTGAGTAACTTGCCTTCTTGTGGATTATCGGCATCGGGAACTGACACTAATACGGTAGATCCATTGTGTTTTTCTTCATCCCATTCCATTGTGCCATTCCAGGTAACTCTAGCTCCACAGGATGCCAAGTTAGGAGCAATTTCGTACTGTTGGCACAGTTTAATGACCTCTGGATGATCAGCGGCGAGGGTTTCAATAACGATATCTGATTTACCGTCTTCTGCTTGTTTAAAAGCCAAATGGTGACTAGTGCGATGGGAAAACCATTTACCAGCACTCAATTCAAAAAATTCTTCAATATTCATGTTCATGAATGAAATTACCCTGCATCAAAACTCTAAAAATCCCACTTAATTTATTAAAAGGTAGCAGGAGAAGTTGTTATTAAGCTTGATAACCTTGATCTTCAAGCCTTTTGAGGGAAATACTCGCTGCTGCCGCTACATTGGGATGGCTGTCTTTTTCTAAATATTTTAAAGCGGAAATGCTCTTAATAGTAGGAAGATTTCCTAAGGCTTCTGCAAGACGTTGTCTTACTAACCAATCATCAGATTGGGCAAATCGCAGGATACTATCTACAGAATCAATGTCTTGAATTTCTCCTAGTGCGGAGATAGCAGCTTCTTGTAATACTGTTTCCTTGCTATCTAAGGCTTGAATGAGAATTTCCCGCGCGCGTGGATCTTTAATATTACCCAGGGAAACGGCGGCGCTAAAACGTACTAGCCAATCAGTATCTTCATAAAATGTCCTTGCCAGTACCTCAAAGGCTCTAGTATCACCTAAATATCCCAATGCACCAGCAGCATCGGCACGAATACCGTAGTCTGGGTCATTTTCCAGAATTTTGACCAGAATTGAATAACATTCTGCTGTTGGTTTAATTCCTAAGGCAAATATTGCCATTGATCGCAGTTGCAGAGATTCATCATCCAACACCTTTTTAATTAAAGGTACTGCGTCTTCAGGGGGTATATGACGCAAACTGGCAAGGGCTACCATGCGATCGCGTAAGTCTGGACTTTCTAACTGAGCAGAGATTTCCTCTAAGGGTAGAGCAGCCATTTATTCTTAGCATTTTCTTTACTTATCTTTACTTTAACTGATTCTTGAATGAGGCTGTAACTATAAACCCTGAAGAGTATGGTGGTAGATTAGTTAGCATTACCACACGCCAACAGTTAAGAATTTTCCCTGATCCCGCATTACTTGCCAGTTCTGGTTAACTCAGTTAATACTTTTGGTAGATGACTATATACCTACAAAGAAAGACAAAAGGCTCTGCTAAACAGGGTACTATTTGCCTTAATCCTGATAATTGCTGTGCTATTTACATTTCATGCAGTGAGACTACCAACACCTTGCCGCAAATATTACCCCGGATATCGGGGTTTTTTTAGCAGTATTTTGAGACAGGCGATAAGCTGACGTCACTTATTTTTTATTCACCGGATAAAAACAATTACCTCAAATTAACAATTTTTTACTGATTTTTTTATTTTCTAATTGTTATATTTATAACATTAATCATGCTTTTTCCTAGCAAAAAAGTATTTTTTGACAAAAATAATTGCGTATTTTTACAGTAATAAAGATATTATGACCAATTTAAATTCACTAAATACATCAAATAATACGGTTATCTAGTTAAGTATTTCACTAAACTAAGTACTTTAAGTAAGTGATGACGAATATGTATAAAGAGGTTAGAGTTAGTTCACAAAGAGATTAGATATAGGTAAAAAGCTGAAGTTATCAGACAACAGCTTTTGATATAGAGTTAGAGTTCAGTAATCCACTCATAAAGAACCGTAGTAGTCCAGCTACGGTTTTTTTGTTATGAGATATTCTCCTAAATATTATTAGAGTGCTTGATTTAACTTAATCTGCCATTCAGAATTTTTTTTAAATTAAGAGTGCCACTTTGTATATTTAATCCCTATTATTGGGAATAATAAATTTATAAATCATCATTGATATCCTCAAATCTAGGCTTGACAAAAGTACTGGATTTTTTTATGCGAATAAATAAACATCGATAAGTCAATTTTTTTCTCATGAGAATTGCTGTAATTGGAGTTTCAATATAATATTTTCTCAATAAATTCACTGGGATTATTTTTTTTAGCTGTATCGATTGTTATCATTAATTTAGTGGTATCACCGCGCCATAAAGCACCTTTATAGGAATAAGAAGAATATATAGTTTCTTTTTTTTCCAAAGTATGTTTTTCAAAAAAATTAGTATCTTAGTTGCAGTGATAATTGCTTCAATTGGTAGCACAGCAAATGCAGAAATTACTGACAATAGTTTTTCTTTGGATATTCAAGTAGGAGCCGATAATTATGGCAATCCGATTATCCTTGATTTGGCATCTGTGAAAGGAACCGAGTACACCCTTTCACAGAAACATGGCGATGGTGTGGCGAAAACGACGTTGCAAGCTGCTTGTAATCAGGGTAAGCTTTATGCCACAAGATTTGCTGTCTATAACTCCACAGGGAAGTTAACCAGTAATCAAACAATTGAAAGAGAAATTGTTCTCAAACCTGACACTGCTGACGCTAACGCTACCTCTATGCAAATTGTTTGTCGAGCAGCAAATAAGCTTGGTAGTGAGTAAAGATGACTTAACGGTCGTCTCTATGGTATTGGCAACCATTGACATCTCTGAAAAAGAATCTACAGACGTAGCAGTGCTATTTCTCTACAAGGGTTCGGGATAACGCATATTTAATTTCTGGAGATGTCTGATGCCCCATTACCCATATTTTTAACTTAATTTTTTTCTTGACGTTGTTTGAGTTTTAGCATAATTTCTGCGTGCATCTCGCGGGTAATTGGGTAAAAATATGTGAGAAATAAGCCACAAATTAGGAAAAATGTGGGTAGAGGGCCAACAGCAAGACGAATAGCTAATAATGCCGAGTCTGGTTGTATGGGTAGTGTAGTTTGTCCTGGTACATTTGCTTGAAAACCAGATGCTTGCAAGGCGTTACCTACTAAAAATAATCCCAAAGCTAAACCCAGTTTTTGTAGTAGTACCATGAAGCCGTAAAAAATTCCTTCTCGGCGTTGTCCAGTTTGGAGTTCATCTAATTCAATTACATCTGGAATCAGCGACCAGGGGACTAAATAAGCAGTAGATACGCCAAAACCTGCCATGACAGCCATTAAATACATTAAACCGATTTGACCAGGCTGGAGAAAAAACAGTCCCCCGGCTGCTATTATCCATAAACTCATGCCCATAAAATAAACTGGTCTTTTGCCAATTTTCTTGCTCAAAGCACCCCAGACAAACAACATGAGTAAAGCCGTCCCCTGCACTGCAATCATGACTGAGGGGACATCGGAATCTTGGAGACGCATATAATTAACGACAAAATAGGGAATAATGCTGGCTGTAACCTGTACCCCTAACCAAGAAAAGAGATAGATCCCGATAACAAATAGAAAAGGCCGATTGGTAAAAACGATTTTGAGTTGTTCAAAAAAGGGTATGGATGGAGTTGCTTCGGCTTGGCTGCGTTTGGCTTCAAAAGCTAAGACGCGATCGCGGACACCAAAAATGCAACAATAAAGAGCCACAACCGAAATTACTGCACAAATTGCGGCTAAAACTAAATATTGTTGCTGACGATCGGCGATGGTCGAAAAAACCACTTGTGCCAAAATTAAAGATAAAATACTGCCACCAATGGAAAAAGCAAAGCGAAAGCTATTCAAAGTTGTGCGTTCGTCATAATCTTGAGTTAATTCTGGAGTCATTGCCGTATAAGGCAAACTGACAACGGTGTAAAACACCTGAGACATTAACCCAACTACCACGTAGTACCAAAATAATGGCCAAACATTAGTACTCGGATCGGCACTAAATTGCGGTACAATCCACTGCAAGAAAAAGATAATGCCAAAAGGAATTGCTCCGTATAACATCCAAGGGAGACGACGACCCCAGCGACGAGATTTAGTTCTATCTGACAGCACCCCAATAATCGGATCATTGATGGCATCCCAGATTTTACCAATCATTAAAACGCTGCCAGCTAAACCAGCCGGAATTCCCGCAACATTGGTAAAGAAAACCAACAGAAAAAAGATCGAAATATTGCCAGTAATCGCTGGGCCTAAATCTCCCGCACCATAAGCCAGTTTTGTTTTTAGATTTAGTTTTTGACTCTCAGGAGTAGTTTGGGCAAAGTCATCTGCCGAGTCGGTCATAATAGCTTGCGCTCATACTAAAATGTTGACTTTAGTATCACCTACAAATCTCCTTTCTTATGCCAGACCTTTACGTTTCTTGGTCAGATTATCACCAAAAAATTGAACACCTGGCGGCTCAGATTTACCAATCTGGTTGGGAATTCAATCAAATTGTCTGTCTTGCTAGAGGGGGACTGCGAGTGGGAGATATTCTTTCCCGTATATACCAACAGCCTCTGGCAATTTTAGCGACATCATCTTACAGTGGACCCGGTCAGCAAGCAAGAGGATCTTTAACCTTTTCTCGCCACTTAACAATGACAACCGAGAATTTAGGTACGCGTATTCTCTTAGTGGATGACTTAGTAGATTCTGGAATTACACTCCAACAGACTATCCCTTGGTTAAAGCAAAATAATGATGTTGTCATTGACGAAATTCGCACTGCTGTACTCTGGTATAAAGCCTGCTCCGTTATTACACCTGATTATTATGTCGATTATTTGCCCGATAACCCCTGGATTCATCAACCTTTTGAACACTACGAGCAGATGAACCTGGCAGAATTAACTGCAAAAATCGGTAAGTTGACACAAATAAATCAAATTATGTTAAATAATGTCACAAAAATATGAAAGAAGCTTTTATTGACCAGACTACTCCGGTAGCAAGTTGCGGTGAGTCGTCAAGAATCACCGCTCTTCAAGTGTGGTGAGTATGTCAAACTCCCACATATTTCTAGCTGTAGGAGTGTCAAGCCGTCCTAGTTTCAATTCACTCCATGAACCCAGCGAAAAACTCCAGAGTTTCTTTCAGTGCTTTGATAAAAATATCAATTTCTTCGCGGGTGTTGTAAAAAGATAAACTTACCCGTGCGGTTCCCGGTAAATCCAAGTAACGGTGTAATGGTTGAGTGCAGTGGTGTCCAGAACGAATAGCCACACCTTCTTGATCTAATAATGTAGATAAGTCATTGGGGTGGACATGGGCTGCTGTAAATGCAGCTAAAGCAGCTCTACCCTCACCTTGAGCATTTGGCTTGGGCCCATAAACTTGAATTTGGGGAACTTGTGCTAATTGCTGGAATAAATAAGCAGTTAACTCTGCTTCGTAGGCGTGGATTTTATCCATACCAATATTACTCAGATAATCTATCGCCGCACCAAGAGCGATCGCTTCCGCAATGGCTGGGGTACCGGCTTCAAATTTATGGGGTAATTCTGCGTAGGTAGAATGATCTAAGTACACATCGGCAATCATTTCACCACCACCAAAAAATGGCGGCATTGATTCGAGTAATTCTAACTTGCCATACAAAAAGCCGATGCCTGTCGGGGCGCACATTTTATGCCCAGATGCCACCAACCAATCACAGTTAATTTCCTGCACATCCACAGGCATATGAGGGACGCTTTGGCAAGCATCAATTAATACTTTCGCACCGGATCTGTGAGCTATATTAGTAATTTCTATTACTGGGTTAATACAACCCAAAGTATTAGAAACATGACATACGGCTACCAATTTAGTTTTGTCACAAATCAGTTGTTGAAACTGTGATAAATCAAAACTTCCCTCTGGTGTCAATTCGACAAACTTTAACACCGCACCTGTTTTTTGTGACACAAGTTGCCAAGGAACTATATTACTGTGGTGTTCCATCACCGACAGAATAATTTCATCTCCCGCTTGCAAATTGTTCATTCCCCAGCTGTAGGCTACCAGGTTAATGGCTTCACTGGCGTTGCGGGTGTAGATGATTTCCTGGCGTGATGCAGCATTGATAAATTTAGCAACTTTGTCTCGTGCTGCTTCATAAGCATCAGTAGCTTTAGCACTTAAAGTATGCGCGCCGCGATGCACATTGGCATTGTATTGTTCGTAATAATCACGCAGGGTATTTAACACCAACAAAGGTTTCTGGGAGGTAGCAGCATTATCCAGATACACTAAAGGTTTACCGTTAACTTCCTGATGCAGTATGGGGAAGTCAGCGCGCACCTTATCAGCTAGGGTTTTGGTAGGGGTGAAAGTCATCGGTAATTAGTTATGAGTCATGAGTCATGAGTCATTAGTCATTAGTCAAAGACTTGAGACTGTTGACTGTGTTTAACAGGGTATCTTGCAAAGAAGCCACTGGAATTTGGTTAATAATTTCCGCAGCAAAGGCGTTAATTAACAACTTACGTGCATCGGTTTCATTAATCCCCCGACTTTGGAGATAGAAAATTTCATCATCTTCCAATTGACTAACAGTTGCACCGTGAGCGCATTTTACGTTGTCAGCGGTAATTTCCAGTTGAGGTTTAGTATCAACCCTCGCCTTAGGTGACAGCAACAAATTGCGATTTAATTGGCCTGCATCCGTTAACTGTGCTGGCTTTGGCACAAAAACCTTACCATTGAACACCGCATGAGCGCGATCGCCGACGATACATTTATGCAATTGTCTACTACTACCATGAGGATAATTCAGTGCGATCGCACTATGAGTATCAGCCAACTGCTTACCAGAAATCATCGTCAACCCATTAAGAGTAGTTTGGGTTTGTTCACCAGTCTGGAAAATCTCCAAATTATGGCGTGATAACCTCCCACCACAACTAAAAGCATGACAAGTATAGCGACTATCACGAGCCTGAGTCACAGCCGTCTTCCCAATATGAAAAGCCTCAGTTCCATCACGCTCAACCCGAGTGTGAATCACCTCAGCATTTTCACCAACCCAAACCTCAGTCACCGCATTAGTAAAATAAACCTTCTCTGCGTCCTTGGCGCCTCGGCGGTTCGTAAATTCTTCAATTAAACTCACACTGCTACCAGTTTCCGCCACCACCAAACACCTCGGCTGGGAAATCACAGCATCCTCACCCACCACCGCCACAAACAGCAACTGAATTGGTGACTCAACAACCACATTTTTCGCCACCAAAATCACCGCTGCATCATTCATTCCAGCAGTATTCAGAGCAGTAAAAACCTCCTGAGAACCCTCAGACTGAGCCAAATACTTCCTAATATTCTCCGACTCAGACAACCCAGCCAAATTACTGACACTCACCCCAGTCGGTAAACCTGCAACAGCCGATAACTCTGGCGCATAAACACCATTCACAAACACCAAACGGTTAACAGCCTCAGGTAAAATCAACCCTGAAATATCAACAGCAGTTAATTTCCTATCAACCCGAAACTGCACCTGACGCAGCGCCGACAAATCAGTAAACCGCCATTCCTCATCACGAGTATTGGGGATAACTGCATGACGTACCCAATGAGCAGCACCTTGGCGTAATTCCTGCAACCAATCCTCGCCTGTGGCTGGAGTCACTTCCTGTAACAACCCAGCCAAAAAAGCATCTCTATCCACCAAACTAGCAACTGAAGGAGAAACTTGCATCGTCATTACACACCCACCTCAGCAGCTTCCAGCACCCAGTCATAACCGCGAGACTCTAATTCCAGCGCTAATTCCTTACCGCCACTGGTGAGAATGCGACCATTGGCCATCACATGGACAAAATCCGGCACAATATAATTAAGTAACCGTTGGTAGTGAGTAATCATAATCGTGGCATTTTCCGGACTAGTTAATTGATTAACGCCATTAGCCACAATCTTCAGCGCATCAATATCCAAACCCGAATCAGTTTCATCCAGAATTGCCAACTTTGGCTCTAACAAAGCCATTTGCAGAATTTCATTCCGCTTCTTCTCACCACCAGAAAAACCTTCATTCAAACTTCTATTGAGAAAAGCTGGATTCATTTTTACCACATCCAACTTTTCTTCAATTAAATCATCAAAATCAAACGCGTCTAATTCCTCCAAACCCTGCGCTTTACGGCGAGAATTGTAAGCCACTCGTAAGAAATCCAAATTACTTACACCTGGAATTTCCAGAGGATATTGAAAAGCCAAAAACACACCTAATCTTGCGCGTTCCTCCGGCTCCATTTCTAACAGATTCTGTCCTTGGAAAGTTACTTCACCACCAGTCACTTCATAGGCGGGATGTCCTGTTAATACCTTAGAAAAAGTACTCTTACCAGAACCATTTGGCCCCATAATGGCATGAATTTCACCAGCGCGTATCTCCAGATTCAAACCCTTGAGAATTGGAGTCCCATCAACAGTAGCTGTCAAATCCTTTACTGACAGCACAACTTCACTATTTTCAATAATCATGTTCTCTCTTTTCTTCTCTTCTCTATTTGGTTTGTAGTAGGTGCTTCAGTGCCTTTTTGAAAGCACTGAAGTGCTTACTACAAGCATTACCCAACGCTACCTTCTAACTTCAGACTCAATAATTTATCAGCTTCTACCGCAAATTCCATCGGTAGCTGATTAAACACATCTTTGCAGAAACCGCTAATCATCATAGAAATAGCATCTTCCGACGAAATACCCCGTTGAGCAAAGAAGAATAGCTGATCTTCTCCAATCTTAGAAGTAGAAGCTTCATGCTCCACTCTTGCAGTATTATTCTGCACCTGAATATAAGGGAAAGTATTAGCATGGGCATTATCCCCAATCAGCATCGAGTCACATTGAGAATAATTTCTCGCGCCTTTAGCCTTGGGATGCACCTTCACTAAACCCCGATAGCTATTGCTAGAGTTACCCGCCGAGATTCCCTTAGAAATAATGGTGCTACGAGTGTTATTACCTACGTGAATCATTTTCGTACCCGTATCAGCTTGCTGCATATTGTTTGTCAGCGCCACCGAGTAGAATTCACCTACAGAGTTATCACCCACTAACACACAACTAGGATATTTCCAAGTAATGGCTGAACCAGTTTCTACTTGAGTCCAGGAGATTTTGGAATTCACACCCTGACACAAACCACGCTTGGTAACAAAGTTGTAAATCCCGCCTTTGCCTTTTTCATCGCCGGCGTACCAGTTCTGCACGGTGGAATATTTAATTTCTGCGTTGTCTAGGGCCACAAGTTCTACCACAGCAGCGTGTAGTTGGTTGCTGTCATACATCGGCGCGGTGCAACCTTCTAGATAAGAAACATAGCTACCTTCTTCAGCGACAATCAAAGTCCGCTCAAACTGTCCTGTATCACCGGAGTTGATGCGGAAGTAGGTAGATAATTCCATTGGGCATTTCACACCCTTGGGAATATAAACGAAAGAACCATCGCTGAAGACAGCCGCATTTAAAGCCGCAAAGTAATTATCGGCTGCGGGAACGACGCTACCCAGGTATTTCTTGACAAGTTCTGGATGTTCTTGCAATGCTTCGGAAATTGAACAGAAGATAACTCCATCTTCGGCTAGCTTTTCCTTAAATGTCGTAGCCACGGAAACGCTATCGAAAATTGCGTCGACGGCGACGTTGGCTAGTCGCTTTTGTTCAGACAGGGAAATGCCTAGCTTCTCGAAGGTTTCCAAGAGAGTGGGATCTACTTCATCCAAACTGTTGAGTTTTGCTTTCTTTTTCTTGGGCGCGGAATAGTAGATGATATTCTGATAATCTATGGGCGGATACTTGACACTGGGCCAAGTTGGTTCCGTCATTTTTTGCCACTGGCGATAAGCCCTGAGGCGGAAATCCAACATGAACTGCGGCTCGTTCTTCTTGGCGGAGATCAAGCGGATCACGTCCTCGTTTAGTCCACGCGGAATAGTGTCGGCTTCGATATCGGTGATAAAGCCGTACTTGTAGGGTTGGTTGACTAAGGTTTTGACAGTGGCACTCATCGGTATTAGTCTCTCGTGTTCAGAACTGAAATCTTGAAATCTCTTTAAGGATGGAAGACGGGCTGGGGCCTAGCCAATTCCCTGCTCGCGTTACGAGTGGTTGAATGGCTGTTAATATATAAGTTAAGAGTAAAACAACACGACTGTTGTTTAATTTATTTTCATTTTACGCTAAATTAACAACAACAATGTTGTTAAAGTCAAATTTTCTCAAAAAATTTTGGGACGTTCGCGAAGCGTCTTGTCAAGAAGATGGCGATTACCCACCAGTCCTCAACAAAGCAAGATATTTTGGAGTATCTGCTGAAACGCTCACAAGCAACTGCTTTGGAGTTGGCCGAAGTTTTAGATGTTAGTCCCCAAGCGATTCGTCGTCATCTCAAAGATTTGGAGACGGAAGAGCTAGTTGTATATTCATCTGTACAAACGGGGATGGGACGACCCCAGCATATATATCAATTAAGTCGTCAAGGACGCGATCGCCTGTACAGAAAAATAAATAATCATCAAAGCGATCGCTACGGCGAATTTGCTGTTTCGCTGCTAGATACCCTAGCGGAAACCGTAGGACGCGAACAAGTCAGTACTATTTTACAAAAACAATGGGAAAGGAAAGCTCAAGAATACCGCGATCGCCTGGGTCATGGTTCACTGCAAGAGCGTGTAGCTAACTTAGTGGAACTGAGAAAATCTGAAGGTTTCATGGCAGAGTATCACTCTGTCGAATCAGATACATCTTCCCCACAGGATAGCTTCATCTTTATGGAACATAACTGTGCGATTTCCAACGTTGCTGAGTCTTTCCCCAGCATTTGTGGTCATGAATTAGAAATGTTTGCCGCAGTTCTCCCCGATTGTCAGGTAGAACGTACTCATTGGATTATCAATGGTGAACATCGTTGCGGCTATTTGGTGCAAGCGCGTAAAGTACAGGCTGATGAATAAATTTTGTTTTCACATCCAGTGTAGATCATGGGTCATAACTTAGTAGTAAAAGTTTTTACTAATTGGTAATTACCTATTGTTCATGACTCAACATTTAATAACTAATTTTTTTAAAAAATAGATTTATGGAGATACAACCACAGCAACCTTCAACACAGTTTCTCACCCTAGAAGAGTCAGCCAAAGTAGATGCTGCTTTGTTGTCATCCTCAGAAAAGTTTTTAACAAGATTAACAATTTCATCCCTCAAGCTACTCAAGTATATTGCTCAAGAGTATGGTGTTGCTATGGAAGATTTAACCACACAGCAACTAATTACTTGGTTTGAAAAAGATGCCAAAACCAAGCGTGAACAAGGAATTGAAGCTTCTTATCTCAAATGGTGATTTGTAATTCGTAAATAAAAAGCACCTGGAAAATAGGTGCTTGATTAATTATTAGTTCTTAACTATTACTTTTTATGCTCTGTAAGCATTAGCTCTAGGGCTACGAGTACCGACAACTGCACCTATTAGCGAAGCCGCTAAACCCAACAATGAACCAATAACAAAAGACCACAAAGCTCTAGAAGTTGCAGCAGCAATATCACGAGCTTGCTGTGCAGTTACTTCCGTTTGTGTTCCAGGAGTTACACCAGGTTGTTGTTGTATTTGATTAATAATTTCTCCGGCATTAGCCGCAGCAACACCAAATGTGCCAGTCACGCCACTGGCTAATAGCCAAGCACTAATTGCTAAAGTAGTAGCCCAAAGAATTGCGCCATTGAGAAGTGCTGTATTACGATTCATGGGGCCACAAGCACGGGCTGTTATCCAACCGCCAATGAATAAAGAAATCAACAAAGCGACAGTTGACCAAATGCCTACATTACCAGCAACATCAGGAGTTATGGTTCTAGGCGCTCCTGAATCGGCAATTCGACCTGCCCCAATAGCACCAAACAAAGAACTCAAGATCAACTGTGTAGCTAAAGCAACTAACACACCAGAAATTATTGGACCCCAACGAACACGATCATGATATTCAGCTACTCTACCTGCTACTCCAGGCTCATTAATAACATCATCATTTACGCGATTTACGTATGACATAGACTATGTTCTCCATTGCTGCTTCAGCAAAGTTTTGCTTAGGTATACTTAATACTTCTCTTTAAAAACATTAAACGGCGATAAATCATTTTTAATATCTATCAATAGAAGGAATTATCTAGTCTATCTTCAGTAAGAATAAAGCGAAATTTGTTTATATTTTTTAATATACTTTATTGATTCTTTATGTCTGATTTTTTTGAGTGACTATTTGATTTTAATATCTATTTTAGATATATTTAAAAACGTCTTTCATTACATCTCAATTATTTTGCAGACTTTCTAGAGAAACTTTTATTCATGGCTAATGAGTATACCCATTAGCCACAAGCCAGACAAAACCCACAATTTAACGCATTTTTACAGCGGTACCCGTGGCAGTAATCAGTAACAAAACTCCCGACTGATCAACATTGATGGTACCCGTATCAAATTCAATTCCAATGACAGCATCTGCACCTAAACGCTGCGCCCGTTGTTTTAATTCTTCGATGGCCTTCTGTTGACCCTCCTCAAATAAACGCTCATAGCTAGCAGTCCGTCCACCGATAACATCACGAATGCTGGCAAAAAAATCTCGGATAAAATTACTGCCGTAGACAACTTCCGCTGTCACAATACCTAAATATGATTCAATTACAGCACCTTGAATCACATCAGTTGTAGTTACAATCATTAATTAGTCCCGTAAATGGCAAATTTAGTCATTAGTCATGATTAAAAGGGAACAGGGAAATTTCTTCTTGATGCCCTCATCTTCCTCATATCCCCACCTCCCCAACTGGTCTGTGTAATATACTGAGTACTTATAAATGATAGCCAATTCCTGATTCAGTATAAACTCAGGACGTTTTGTGCTGAAAAAAAGTATCTAGCTTGACAATTTATTAACATTTTATGAAGGTGAATAAATACAGTTTTCAAAAGTGAATATTTTTGTTTTAATGTACAAAAAAAAGTCCTCTAGAATTTCAGGAAATTTACGGTGTACAAACGCATATCACTTATAGTTGGCCTTCTCTGGTTAGGATTTTGTACCATTACCATCCCCTCAGTGGTTCAAGCTCAGGTACTCATGGCACAAACGACTAACCCAGAACTGAAACGGCTTTTCGAGGAAGGCAAGAGGCTTGTAGAAGCTAACGACTATAATGGGGCGATCGCTATTTATGAGCGAGCAGCTAGCATCGAGCCAAAGAATGCTAGAGTCCATTCGGGTATTGGCTACCTCCACGCCCAACAAGGAAATTTCCAACCAGCACTAGCCGCTTATCGTCGGGCGATCGCTATTGACGGTAATAACAGTGATTTTTACTATGCTGTGGGTTATGTCAAAGGTAATTTGGGTGATACCAATGGGGCCAAAGAAGCTTACCGTCGTGCCATCCAACTCAACCGCAATAACTTGAATGCCTATTTGGGATTAGGTATTACCCAAGCACGGATGGGAGACTTTACAGCAGCTAATTGGGCATATGAAGAAGCTATTAAACTTGATCCAAATAATGCCCAGACCTATGAGTTTATGGCTGCAATGTATAAACAGCGACAACAAACTTCAAGAGCTAGCGACTTGCTAAGACAAGCGCGTAACTTGTACCAACGGCGGAATGACTACAATGGTGTCAATAGAGTAGAAGGTATGTTGCGAGAATTAGGAGGTTGATATTTATTTAGCATCTGTTTCTAGCATTTTGGATTGTATTTACTGGTTTAGAAGCGGGGAAAAACTCATATTCTCAGTCCCGTGCGCGATCATCTCCTGCTTTTGTAACATCTAATTGCTTCATCACTAAATCTTCACCGTGAACAGAATGCAGTTTTTTCCATACAGATCAAGGAGTTGCACATAATAATGAAAATTTGCCATTGATGTCAATTAGACGTCAACACTATTAATTAATCATGGGACGGGTGGAGACACCCATCCCACAAGAAAACTAGGGATGTTTTTTATTTGGCAGTTCCTAAACTGGGAGTAGAAAGATTTTTACTTGGGAAAGCATTTGTTACACCAGCCCAGTTACTAGCAATTGGCATTCGCCAACCAGTACCAAAGGCACGATCGGTAATTTTTAATCCTGGGGGTGCTTGTCGCCGCTTAAATTCTGCCCTGGCCACCATTTGGATTACTCGGTTGACAATTACCGGATCATGTCCTGCGGCGACAATTTGTGCTGCTGATTGGTGGTTGTGAATTAAGCGTTGCAAGATATCATCTAAAATATCGTAGGAGGGTAGAGAATCTTGATCTACTTGACCTGGTTTGAGTTCAGCACTGGGTGCTTTAGTTAGGATATTTTGGGGGATAATTTCGTTGTGGCGATTTAACCACTGACACAGCGAATAAACGCGGGTTTTCGGCACATCGGCAATTACAGCCAATCCACCATTCATATCGCCGTAAAGGGTGCAGTAACCCACTGCCATTTCTGACTTGTTACCTGTAGATAACAATAGATATCCAAATTTATTTGCGATCGCCATCAATAAGTTACCGCGAATCCGGGACTGGATATTTTCTTCGGCAATGCCAAACTCAGTACTAGCAAACATTTCGGCTAAGGTGTGATCGAAGCCTTGCATTAATTCCCCAATCTTCAATATCTTGGTTTCGATACCCAAATTTTCGGCTAATGCCAAAGCATCACTAACAGAATGTTCTGAACTATAAGGAGAAGGCATCAACACACCGAGGACATTTTCTTTACCGAGAGCAGCAGTTGCGATCGCCGCTACCAATGCCGAATCAATTCCTCCACTTAAACCCAGGACAACTTGAGAAAACCGACATTTGCGGGCATAGTCTTGGACTCCCAAAACTAAAGCTTGCCAAATTTCCTCTGCTGCTGACTCATATACAGGAGCGACAGAACTTAACTGTAAATCTCGCTGCGCTGCGTCAAATTCAACTGTGACTAAATCGCTGACAAAACCACGGGCCCGACACATAATTTCACCTTGACGATTCAAGGCAAAACTCCGCCCATCAAAAATTAAATCGTCATTGCCTCCTACTTGGTTAGCATAAATCATCGGTTGTTGAAAACGTACCGCGCTATGCTTAAGCATCGATTCCCGATAGTCCTGCTTACCCACGCTGTAAGGCGAGGCAGACAAATTGACAATTACATCCACCCGGAGAATTGCTAAATCAGCAATGGGATTTACCGCATAACTGCGTTTACCTAAAAACTCTTCATCATTCCACAAATCTTCGCAAATAGTAACACCAATATCAATTTCATCTAGAGTGAAATAACTAGCTTGTAACCCAGGTTCAAAATAGCGATTTTCATCAAAGACATCATAAGTAGGTAACAGGCGCTTATGAAAGACTTGCTTGATTTTGCCTTGTTCTAACAAAGCGATGCTATTAAATAAACTTTTGCCGCCTGTAGTATGGGCTTTTAAATTTTGAGAAACAGTTCCTACCAACACAGCTAAATTAGGCGGTAAATCTTGGGCTAGTTGTTGTAATGTCTTGCCCATCGCCACCACAAAACTGGGATTTAGTAATAAATCCCTTGGGGGATAGCCACACAAAGATAGTTCTGGTGTTAATAATAAACGCGCACCTATTGCTGCTGCTTGTTGTGCGGCTTCCAGAATTTTTTGAGCATTTCCAGGCAAATCACCAATTGTGGGATTTAGTTGAGCGATGGCAATTTTCATTGTGGATGTAGGATGTTAGATTGTACAAAAGAAATTAATTGAGCTTTTAGTGGTCAATAGCAGTCAATAAATTGACCGCTAACTGATGCAAGTAACGGTTTCCCTGTTGCTATTTATTAGTTTCTATGTTATTTAACGAGAATGCCAATTTTTCAATTCTTCATCAATAAAATAACTGACCAAATATCGATATAAATTTTCAATTACGTCGGGATTTAAACCCGCTGCTTCAGCCCAAAGTCTTCTTTGCTGTAACATAGCATTAAACCTTTCTGGGGCTTTTACACTTTCTTCATTATTTTTGAATTTTGCTGCTGCTTTCACGTATTCAAAACGGTTACCAAAAGCAGTGATAATCTGATGATCAATTGTATCAATTTCTGTACGAATTTCCTGGATGTTCGCACATTCTTTTGCTGCTTTCATAAATGTATTGCCTGAAATTTTGGTAGTTA
Organism: Anabaena sp. CCY 9613; assembly: GCF_963920895.1. Taxonomy (NCBI): domain Bacteria; kingdom Bacillati; phylum Cyanobacteriota; class Cyanophyceae; order Nostocales; family Nostocaceae; genus Anabaena; species Anabaena sp. CCY 9613. The sequence goes on along the minus strand of NZ_CAWUDE010000016.1, from coordinate 105,535 downwards.
AATAAAAACTAAAGGTTTGTCTTTGAAGGGTGCAAAAGCCTCAGCATCAAACTTATATAAACTAGCTGGACGACCAGCACCCCGGGATACTTTAATTCCGGTATCAGATAAAAAACCTAATTTGAGTAATCGGGCCCGAAAGTTAGAATAATCGGCAAAATTATCCCCTAAAATTGTGGTGTATAACTGATACAAATCATTCAACGTAAACATGGCCGGCAAAACATCAAAAGCTACTGGGCTATATTCCAATTTATTTCGTAACCGCCTGTGTCCATAAGCCAAAACTTCATTATGATCAAAGGCTAATTGGGGCACTTGCTTGACTGGGTACCAAGCAATCCCAGCGACTTTATCAGCAATTAATTCTGCTTCTTCAAACCTCACCAGGGCAAAATAACTAACTGATAGATAACGTACACCATAACTATCAGTAGCTTCCCGTGGGTCACGATGAGGGCCTCCAAAGGTATATAACTGCTCTAAATAAAGGTTATTAACCCTGATTTTCTCCGCCATAATGCGATAGGCAGCATCTTCTAAAGACTCCCCTTGACGTACCAAAGTACCGGGAAGGCTCCAAGAATTGACAAATGGTTCCTGCTGTCGCATGACTAAAAGCACTAGCAGCCGATTTTGGGCAGTATCTACAGAAAAAATTACATTATCAACACCAACCTTGAAATCGGCCAAAGGTTGTTGAGCGGAATCGAAACAAGGTTGTTGATTTAGCGGAGTTGGTATCTTTTTGTGGTTGCGTCCTGGCATTTGTACAAATGCTCTTGATGAATATAAGCGACAATGGGGGGAGTAAGAGCTTCAGTATCTCCATGTTCACGATATGCTGTGGAGGACACGTCTATACCTATTAAGCTAGCGATCGCAACTTGACCACCCAGATTTTGCACTGCTTGCAAACTAGAATCTTCTATGGCATGTCCCGGTCGTGGCACAATTAACAGCTGCACCTGCTGTAACAAATCTTCAATACGATACCAGCGCGGCAATTGATTCAACAAATCAGAACCAATCACCAAGGTAAATTCAGTATCCTCACCCCAACGAGATTTTGCTTTTGCCACCGTTTCCAGTGTTCTGAAGCTACTCAAATCCTGTTCTAAAGCAATATTCTGCCGTGGCGTATCGATATCCGTAATCAACAATCGCAGCATAGTTGCCCGATGTGCCAAAGGCGTTTGATGCGACTTAAACGGATTATCAGCCGCCCAAACAGCCACCCAATCATAACACTCAGACAACCACCTCAGAATCTTTTGATGTCCAGCCGTTGGTGGATCAGCACTAGTCCCAAACAAAGCAATTCTCATCATCTTACTTTGCGCCCTTTGCGTCCTTTGCGGTTTGTTTCTCCGTCTCTTCCGTCAACCTTTGCAACCCAGCCGAAATCTCCACCGACATTACCCCGGGATTCTGCAAACGCCGTACCTCCGCAGGCAAACTAGCCACAGATGCCGCAGTCCGTTGGCGAATCTCCTGTAAACTTGCAGTTGCCTGCACCCGTTCACCCGCCTTCACCACTAACTGCAACAAAGGTTCTCCTGAGATATTACCTTCATCCACCAACGCTAAAGTGTCCTTTGATACCTTACCTCCTACAAGCGATCGCACAATTTGCTTGCGTCCGGGATAAGTCGCCTTACCACTAGACTTTTTCATCACCGGGATACCATCAATTTCCACGAGTTTATAGACTCCATTGACAGGCGCACCTGTAACTAATCGTGTTCCCAACCCATAACCATCAATTTCTGCACCCGCAGCCTTGAGTCTGGCAATTTCCCACTCATCTAAATCGCCACTAGCAAAAATCGACACACCAGGTAGGAGCGATCGCACTTGTTTTGATAAAGTAACCAAATCTCCAGAATCTAACCTCACACCAGTTAATTCCATTTCTCCAGCCTTGACTTTTGCCGCTAACTGCTGGGCAGCAGCGATGGTATCGTAAGTATCAATTAACAATGGCGCACCCGGAAAATAGCGATGAAAAGCACTAAAAGCCTGCTCTTCACTACCTGCCATTGCTGACAGTGCCATAACTAAAGCGTGAGCCATCGTACCACTTGGCTGTTCACCCAGTTGTAACGCCGCTAACACATTGGATGTGGAATCTAAACCCCCAGCCAAAGCAGCCCGCGCCGCCCATAAAGATGCTTGGGGACTAAATGCCCGCCTAGTGCCAAATTCCAAAAGTTGTGCTTCTTCCCCCGCAATATCCCGCAGACGTGCGGCCCTGGTGGCAATTAAAGTTTGATAGTTAATGGTATTGAGTAAATAAGTTTCCACTAACTGTGCTTGCCACAGAGGTGCTTCTACCCGTAACAATGGTTCATGGGCAAATATGGCTGTTCCTTCCGGTACTGCCCAAACATCGCCCGTGAAACATCCCTCAGCTAACAATGACCAAAAGCTTTCCCTTGCATGAGTAAAAATTCCCGTAGCCTGTAAAGCTTTTATCTGAGAGGAACTAAAGCGAAAATTTTGTAAATATTCTAGTACCTGCGCCAACCCCATAGCTATTAGGTAGCCAAAATTCTTTGGCAACTTTCTCACAAATAATTCAAAGCAGGCCCGTCGTTGTTCCACACCTTCACCTGTATAACAAGCTGCCATTGTCAGCTGGTAAAGGTCAGTGAGCAGGCTGTAATCAGCTGCACACAGGGTAAGTTCTTGTTTCTCTGTGCTGTCCAAGTCTAGAAAAGTTGTCATGCAAGAGCTTCCTTACAAGAATGCTTCTTTTTATTATGGTAATATTTACCATAAATAATGTCAACTATGAAACCAGCGAAGTCTGTTAATGGGATTATACAGCCCAAAAAACAGATTTTAATCCTAAAAAAACACATTAATTAATATATATTAATAGTTGATTTTAATAATATTAGAGGACAAAAAACTCTTGCTGGGGAGAGAAAAATAAATATCAAAGTATTATTGACTCAGGAATCAACAGCTATTATTTTGTGATAATTTAGATGTAAAGATACAAGTTATACTTGAATTAAACTAAAGTATTGCAAAGATAGTTGACACTTGATTGCAGATATTTTCGATATATTGCGAATTAATCCCAAACGAAAATATCAGCACTAGAGTAGATAAATTAACAATCACTCGACTCAAAAATAGGAGTCCTAGATATGGCTATTTCCAGAATGCTTGATAGGATCACCCAATATATTTCTGAAGCAGTAATGCGGATTTTCGGCCCTACCGATGATGCGTATCCGATAATTGGGGTACAACCATTTACAGGTAAACCTTATAAACGAGGCACAGCCCATAGTTGGTAAATCATGACATTTTTGCCGAAAAATCTCATATTAAATCGAATATCAAGGCGTGGGAAAAACCTCACGCCTTTCGGTTTTTCATCAGTAAGTCGGCTCAAAGACAGAATTTTGTTGTTGCTGTAACCAATCCTTACCTATCTGGATAGTGATATCAGAATCAAGAATACCAGTGCTTTCCACGCGCACTTCGCCAAATCCTAAAATATTACGAACTGCATCGGCGTTATCACTATCGCCTTGCTGGGCGATAATATTAGTTACCTCTAAAGGTTCATACCAAGATGTAGAGATTTGGACATTGCGATAGCCAAATTCGTTTAAACTTCGGATTAAAGGTCTGAGGTCAGAGCGATCGCTACCTGTGCTGTCTTGAATGTATACTCGTAAAGAGCGGGTATTAATTTCTCTAAGTTCACTAGTTAATTCCAAACCAAAATGTTGCGACATCATCCTGGCAATACCAGTTTTACTGGGTAGCCAATAGCTAGCAACATATTCATCCTTTTGGCTAAAGCGACCTGGTAGCATAAACATGTGCATATTGGCACGATTGGTTCGCACACCAAAACCCACTAACGCAACTAATTCTTCAACTGTTAAGTTAGTGTCGATATTTTCCTTAACTACATTGAGAACTTTGGGTAATTGAGCTACCGTTACCGGGTTTAAGGTCTGATCAATCAAAGCACGGATCACCATTTGTTGCCGTTGCACCCGACCAATGTCCCCTAGTTCATCCTGACGAAAGCGCAATAGTTGCAGAGCTTTATCACCGTCAAGATGCTGTTTACCTGCCTTTAAATTAATATACAAGCGCTGGGAATCATCTTGATATTTCATATCTTTGGGTACATTGACTGTCACCCCACCCAAGGCATCAATCAGCTTACCAACTCCGAGAACGTTAATGCGGATATAGCGATCAATTCCTACACCACCCAGGAGATTACTCACACTTTTGGCAGTTAAAGCTGGCCCGCCATCAATATTGGCATGGTTCAGCTTTTTCACGCCGTAGCCAGTTACCTCTGTACGTGTATCTCTAGGAATCGAGAGCATGGCTACTTTTTTGTTTGCTGGATCAAACTTGATCAACAGCATGACATCAGATAGCCCTTCAAAAGAATTTACCTGTGGCTCATAGCCCAAATTCTGCAATTCCGGGGGAGCATTTTGAATATCGGATGGGAGTACACTCATCCCCATGACTAAAAGATTGACAGGGCGAGTTAATTCAGAAAATCGCAACCCACCTCCAGAGATGCGATCGCCATCAAAAACTGCCTCATCCTGGGGACTTAACTGTGCTTGCTGCAACGGCGTACTGGTCAAAGAAACCGCCAACAGTGCCCCTGCCGTTGCTGACACCATTGCTATACCGCCCATTCCTACCCAGAACAATAGCCAACGTCCAGATTGAGGATTATGGGCTTTTTTCTTCAATTTGAGGGCTTTTGTTGACTGGTTTTCTTCCGCCGAAGTTCTTTGACTGGTCACAGACTTCCTCACACTTACTGAATCAAACTCGGTAAATTTTCTGACTAATTAATATGCAAAAAAATTAACCTATAAAAGTTAACTCTTAATTAACTGTGCCAACTGTTTCACTGTGGTGTTAACCACAACACTTATAGCAGGATTTCTCCTAGCTTTGAAGCAAATCCGGAAATGATTTATTGCAGTATGACAACAATAAGTCAGTTTGACCAGATCTGAATAGAAGATAATTTGTAATTTGGTGAAATTTAAGTAAAAATACCCGTAAATACATTTTTTTAGCTGACATAAATTAAGACAAATACTTGCCCAATACCCGTTCAGCAAGTTGACTGAAACCCGATACACGGTGAGATTTACCTTGAATGAGTCGAATAATTAGCCAGACACTAACCAAAAAGTAACCAGATGTCAGAAAGCTATTGAGGATTAAGATACGCAATGTGAAAAATTCTGAAGTTGCTGCCCCTGTTGCCAACAGAGAATATCCCAACAGCCAAGTAAATGCCAAAGTAATAGACAGACGACTCACAGCCAGTTGTTCCCGTGTTCCTTGACGGCGATAGAGAGTCCACAAGGATGGAAAAAAACCAATTACTGGAATTAAATACAAAAACAATTGTTTTTTGGAAGTAGCCGCGTCTTGAGTGTACTGGGAATCGTCCATTGGTTCAAGATTGTCCATGAGGGTGAGTCTAATCCTAAACTAGAGGGATGAAATACGGTGATGTAGTTAGAGATAATAGGCTGTAGAGAAAGTTTTTATTCAGTTCTATCCCGCAATCGGCTAAAGATGCAGACACGCAAGCTACTCAACTGGTGGCAGACACTTACACCCATAGCGCGAATTGGGGCGATCGCCTTATTCGCTCCACTTTTAGTTCTCAATGGTTGGGCTATTTCGGCAATTTTCCATTATTTCCACTCTCTGATAGTTATTTTAGTTGGAGCTTCAGTGCTAGCATTTCTGCTTAACTATCCTGTGAGTTGGATGGAGCGTCAAGGTGCCAGGCGAGAACAAGTTGCTATTTTAGTCTTTTTGTTAGCCTTATCGGTGCTATTGGCTTTGGGCGTGACTTTGTTTCCCCTAGCTCTGACTCAAGCCCAACAATTGGTGGCTCGATTACCAGAGTTAATCGACTCTGGACGTTCTCAGTTAATGATGTTAAATGAGAAAGCCGAAACCCTGAATTTACCAATTAACCTTGATGCTCTTGTAGTCCAAATTAACGATCGCGTCAAGGGACAACTACAAGCGATCGCCGGACAAGTTCTCAATCTGGCCGTGGTGACTTTCACTAGCCTGCTCGATTTTCTGTTAACGATGGTTTTGACTTTTTATCTTTTGCAGCACGGTGGTGAACTTTGGCAAAGCTTAGTGGAATGGCTACCGACTAGATTTCGTAAACCTTTTTCTCAAACAGTCCGCCTCAGCTTTCAAAACTTTTTTATCACCCAACTGATTTTATCTACCTGTATGGCATCAGCCTTGATTCCGACGTTTCTGTGGCTGAAGGTGCCATTTGGGTTGTTATTTGGCTTAACTATCGGCATCATGGCCCTTGTGCCCTTTGGTGGTTCGGTGGGTATCGCCCTGACGACTTCCTTGGTAGCACTGCAAGATTTCGGCATGGGAATCAGAGTTTTAATTGCCGCAGTCATCGTTCAACAAATTTTAGAAAACTTGATTGCACCCCGGATTTTAGGTAGTTTTACTGGATTAAACCCAGTTTGGATTCTGATTTCTGTACTTACAGGAGCGAGAATTGGGGGACTTTTAGGAGTGATTGTGGCAGTACCTACGGCTGTGATTATTAAGACTGCTTTAACTGCCCTACGTCCTCATGGGTTAAATGGCGAAACTGAAGAGACAACCGCACCAGAAAAATCATCGCCACCCGAAGTCAACAATCCCTTAAGTATTTCCGAACCAACCTTACCCTAACCCCTATCGGGAAGTCAAAAGTCAAAAAACTTTCATGTTCCCTATTAATTACGAATTACAAACTCCTCTCATTGTGGATCTGTAATTGCACCCATAAACAAAATGCTCCCTGTTTGATGATCACGAATAACACAGAAAAAGGGACGGTCAACAATCATGCGGAAAGGTTCGGGTTTTTCTCTAAAAGCCGTGGGTACCATTCCCACTGATGTAGAGGCTGCGGCTTCTGTACCTTCTTCATTGACTTCCAAAAATGTTTTATGCTTAACTTGGCTAATTTTGAGATTTGTACCCATGCCAGAAAAATTAGCTTGATTACTAAAAGCTTCTGCCATCCCTAAAGCTGTCAGCGCATCGTTGAGTGTGACATCATAGTCGGTTTTGAATCGGGGTACGCGAATAAATCCATCTCGGTTGCGGAACTGAGTCATCCATTTTTCCCAGTTCTCAAAATTCAAGTTTTGATAAAAGGTATTGAGGTTAGATTCCTGTTTAGGCAAGAAGATATAAAAGCTGACTTTACCATCCTCTCCATAAGGTAAACTTACCGCCTGAAACTTGTCATTTTCGTAGTAGCGATATTCCCCGGTTTGCGACATCATCGGGTGTTGTTTCTGTACGCCAGATGAAGTGAAAAAGGGCTGTTCGGCAGTTTGTGACTTATCAAACTGATTAGTCCATTGCCCTTTAAAATATATGGCGTTAATCAAAAACAACACCTGATCTGGTTCAATTTGTTCAACTATTTTGTTGATTTTGCCGCGAGTATTCTCTTGCACCCAATTATTAATAGTATTGAGAGATGTCGCATCTTGAAAGTCTAAATTCGTTACCTTGGCGTTGTAGACATCTTGAGTGCGTTTGATAAAACCTGGCTGCAAGGTAGCATCTTCATTTGCCCATAGCGAGTTAGCAATAGTTAGTTGCACATTTGGATCAGGATTTTCCAGTAATTCTCTTAATGTGGTGTAAGCAGAGTTAATTTCTGGTAGACTCATACCCTGTAATTCCAGCGCTTTAGCCATTGCTTGTTGAGTGGAACCACTCGCACCATTGTAGGTCATAGCCAAGGCGATCGCTACACTTGAAGGTGAAACAAAAACGTTGTTGTTTTTACTAGGCTGTTTTAAAATTTCTGAAAAAAGTTTGAAGCCAAATTTATTATTAGCATTCACTAATTTTGTATCAGAAATTAGTTTTTTTTTAGGCAATGGAGTTACTGACTGAGCTAATCCAGATTCTGTCAGGGTATTGGCACTACTATTGACCGGGGAACACCCTAATACACCAAAAAGAACCACACTAGCAGCTGCTAAAACGTAACGTCTTCCTAGACTAACACCATAACGTCTTTGCAGAAAATCGTTTTTCACACCACTCAATTTCTGCCTATTCATTCTGCCACCTCTCTTACCAAATATATTTAGCTGTCTCGCAAAATTGACGCTAGCTAAATCATGTTTCATTTGCTTACTATTGCATTTACAACAACACAAACATTAAGCGGTTACAGTTTTGGTAACAGTGAGTTAGCAGGGACAATTAAATATAACTTATAGCATCTAATAATTGGGACAGCTAGATTAATTAAGTTGGCAATAACTTGATGCTTTAAAAGAAATTTTTTCTACCTAAATGTATTTTAAAGTACCAATTAATAAAAATATCTATTTTATTTAATTTGTAATTATAAGTAAACCTAATCAATTAAATAAAATTTGGGAACTCACTGCACAATGATAACTACTATACATTTTACATTAAATCAGATAGATAGCAACTTTTTAATTAAGGCAAGATTACCGGATTGTATAATATTTTTTTAAGTATTTTTGCTTATTTTTAGTGAACATAGTCTCAAAATTATAGCTAATTCTCTATTATACTTCCTAGAAAAGTTTTTGTTTTATTTTTTTGGATATGTTCTGCAAACGTAATTTTGTCACCCGAATTGCTGTCAAATCCTTGATATTAGGAGGAAAGTCTTTTTTGTGATCAAAAAATGTATTTAATTCACCCAGAATTACTTGGAACCGCTTGATAATATTTTCAGATCGGTACTCGGCAAAAAAGTTTTCTGATAAAGTAGTGTTAGTGTTTCCTGAGTATTTCAGCACATTCAGAATACGTTGAACATCATATTCTTGAGAATAACAGGCAATTTTATGACAATTAAATCCTGGATCTAAGTAATCTGACAAACCACCATTAATACTAGAAAATACTTGGCAACCACAAGCAAGAGCTTCCATTGGTTGAAGACCGAAACCTTCACTCACGCGCTGTTGTGCCCAATATTCACCAGAGTCATAAAGGTAAACTTTGGCTTGATTAAATAAACCTGGCAAATCCTCTACATAAGAATCTACTAATTTCACAGCACATTTTTGTTGCAAAGCAGGAATCAATTCTTGAAGTAAATATTCAGAAGATTTGCGAGCCTGAACTAAAACATCAATATTTCGCTGAAGATGCAAATTTTGAAATTCGTTACTAATTTCGTTGGGCAAATAATAAATCAGAGAATTAAGAGACTTTTGCCCCCAATATCCCATTGTGTTACGGCTAACAGTAATAATGGGAATACTCGCAGGTAGCTGGAAGTTGTAACCTGCACTATGGGCATGGTAAACGACGTTGTATTGCTTAAGCTTTTTAGCTAGTTGAGCTATATCAAATCCCCAGCTAATTACAAAAATTACATCATCTAAATTTTTTTCCGCAAGCAAATCATTGATAAACAGTTTGCCTGTTTCTCTTTGACGGTAAGTGACAACCTCAGCACTACAAATCTGCCTAGCTAGATGAACTGTTTTTAACTCTGCCCAAAGACCCCCGCAAGCAAATTTACCATCTGTGCCTGGAACTAAAAAATAAAGCTTTCTCATGCAATCACTCTTGATAATATTTACTCTTGCCAGCTTACCTTGACAAAATGCCCTTGTCGTCCCCAAACGTCACGAGTCAATGTAATATTTTCAATTGCCAGGTTAAACGGAATGGCAGTTGTCAAGTATCGCTGCGCCATAAAACCTAAATCTGGTGCGATTTCCGCGGCTGTGGTAGCAGCTAATCCCAAACCTATCAATTGCTCCACTGGTCGGAATGGTAGCAATAAATTTACGCCCACAGCTAATCCTGCTGTCAACAGCATAGCCACTGATACATTTGTGCCACAACGGGGATGTACAGCCAAATCCCATTCACCATTAACCAGCCGATTTAAGCCTAGTATGACCGCACGTCGCAAATCACTAATATTCACTTCTCCATAAAGGTAAAATCCTTGTTCTGTAGACAAACCACCTAGTAATTCGTTATCTACTTGAACCTTAATGGGTTGATATTTGGAGGTACGGACACTGTTAGATTCACTCAGAACCCAAACTGTAGCATGTTCTAAGGCGTGAACCTGTCGCAACATGATCATTTCTTTCAACCCAGGGATGAATGCTAGCTGCTTGAGTAAATCAGCATCTTGTGTGGGTTGAGGTGCTGTAAAATCAAAACTCAAAAAATCGAAGGGCGACGAGCTACCTTGCATAGAAGCGGAAGTATTCATGAGAACACTTTGCTCCAAGTTGATGGAGCAACATAGATTTCTTACAAATGTAGCGCTTGAGGTAGTAGTTTGTTACTAATTTTTGTTAGGGAGTGGTGAGGAGTCACAGCTGGTATGGCGCCGCCCCTCTAAATATTGTTAAGCACAACATGGCTTCTTCAAATTCTGGCTTGGTGTTGTATCCGCAACTTTTACTACAAAAACTTCCCAACGGTTACCATCTGGGTCTGTTACCCACACCTTGTCTTGCACAGCATAACAACAGTCCGTATTCTCTTCAGTAAACAATGCTAGCCCTGCCTCTGTAAATCGTTGTATGGCAGATTGCACTTCTTGAGTACTTTCAACTTGTACACCCAAATGAGACAATGCACCACCAGACTGGACATTACTTCCTCGGTTGAGAGTGAGGTTTAATGCAGGATGAGAAACATCAAACTTAGCGTAGTCCGCTTTATATTTGACAGGTTCCACATCAAACATTGCACGATAAAAGGCTACAGACTTTTCAATATCATTGACATTCAAAGCCACATGAGTTTTTAAAACTGCCATAATTTCGGCTCCTTGATATTACAAACTACTAATACAGCGTGGATCTCGCAATGTAGCTTTTTGCGGTTCCCGTGGAAACCAATTTGCTGTGCGTTTACAAACTTCAACCAGCATTAACATTACTGGTACTTCAATTAAAACACCTACCACTGTAGCCAGTGCTGCACCTGAATTTAACCCAAACAACATCACAGCCGTAGCAATGGCAACTTCAAAGTGATTGCTGGCTCCAATTAATGCTGCGGGGGCGGCATCTTCATAAGATATATTCAATTTTAATGCTGCCACATAACTAATTAAGAAAATGAAGTTAGTTTGGATAAAAAGTGGTACGGCAATTAACACAATGTGTAAGGGATTATCAACAATAATTTCACCCTTAAAAGCAAATAACAAGACCAAAGTAATGAGCAGAGCAATAATTGAAATTGGAGTGAGATACTTTAAAAACCGCCTTTCAAACCACTCTCTACCTTTGTGTTTGAAAATCCAGTAACGGCTGTACATTCCTGCTGCTAATGGCAAACCAACATAAATTATCACTGATAAAACTATGGTTTGCCACGGCACTATTAAATCATTAGCTGCTAGTAACCATCTGCCCAAAGGTGCATATAAAAACAACATCAACAGCGAATTAACTGCCACCATCACCAAAGTGTGTCCTTGATTAGCATAGGAAAGATATCCCCACATCAAGACCATTGCCGTACAAGGAGCTATTCCCAATAAAATTGTCCCAGCAATGTAGGAATTTACTATTTCTACTTCGTTACCACGAATTAATTCTGTACCTGTAATTAATGGACGAAATAACCAACCCAAGAAAAACTGAGCAAATGCCACCATTGTGAATGGTTTAATTAACCAGTTGACCACCAAGGTGAGAATTACAGGTTTGGGGGCGCGGACAGCATTGATAGCTTGGGTAAAGTCAATTTTTACCATTATGGGGTACATCATAAAGAAAAGACATACCGCAATGGGAATTGACACTTGATAAATACTCATTGCATCCAGCGCCACAGCTACGCCAGGAAATAGTCTCCCTAGTGCAATACCCGCCAAAATGCACAAAAACACCCAAACGGTGAGGTATTTTTCAAAAAAAGTCAGATTACTCCCGGCCTGCACTGGGGCTGCATTAGCTTTTGTATTCATCGATATCACCTTTGATTGGTAGCTGGGGAGAGTGGGGATAAGGGGTAATGGGGATTGGGGACGGGAGAGAATTATAAGTACCTATGCAAAAACATTTATATAACCTCTGGGATTGCTTCGTGCCTCGCAATGACAAATGTATAATTAATTTTGCGCGACTATTTAACTACCCTAGCCTCTAGTCCCTAGCTTCCCTACTCCCCTCCTCCGCCTTTCCAAGCAATTGCTGTGGCGGGTTTGGGGTCGGGTAGCTTCATCGTCACCAGTCCGGCTGCTAGTACTAACAATGTGGATGTCCACAGACAACCTACTAGGTCGAAATATTGAAAGACTAACCCTGATAAGACTGTGCCGGCTAATCGTCCACCGGAGTTAGCCATGTAGTAGAAACCGACGTTCAGCGCTACTTTATCGTCGTCGGTGAAGGCTAATACTAAATAAGAGTGAACGGCTGAGTTGAAGGCGAATATTATACCAAATAGCAGTAGTCCCCCTACGATCGCAATATTACCAGGGACACCCAATTGTAATGCTAAGGCGATCGCAGCTGGCACAATGGTGAGGGTAAATGTCCAAAACTGGATAGTCTTTGATTGGGGTGGCTGACCAGAACCAAATCGCTGAATTAACACTGGCGCTAAGAACTGAATAATGCCATAGCCAATTACCCAACAAGCCAAGAATCCACCGACTTGATAGAATGACCAGCCTAAAGTTCCCCGCAAGAAAACAGGTAAACCGACAACAAACCAAACGTCCCGTGAACCAAATAGAAAGAATCTGGCTGCTGAGAGAATATTAATTTCTCTGCTTTTAGAAAAGAGTTGGCTAAACTTGACTTTCGTTTTGATTTTACCCATGCCTCTGGGCAACATGAACCCAGTGAACAAAATCAAAAACAGTCCCCCGGCCATCATCCATAGAGCATTGTTAAACCCAACAGAAGTTAACAAGACACTACCGACAAAGAAGCCCACACCTTTGAGGGCATTTTTGGAACCGGTTAATATTGCCACCCATTTAAATAAAGATGATTGGGCTTCTTGGGGAACAACCAAGCGAATGGCACTTTTAGAACTCATTTTAGTTAAATCTTTGGCAACCCCAGAAAAGGCCTGTGCTACCATCACATAACCAACAGCCATCCATTCGGCCCAATCTGGATTCAGCCATGACAGCATTACCATCGAGAACACTTGTAACCCGATACCAGTGTAAAGAGTTATCTTTAATCCAAATTGCGAACCAATCCAACCACCTAAAAAGTTAGTAACAACGCCAAAAATTTCATAGAACAGAAATAAAGAAGCGATTTGTAATGGTGTGTAGCCAATACTGTCGAAATACAGCAGTACCAGCATTCGTAAAGCACCATCGGTAATGGTGAAACCCCAGTAGGCTAGGGTAACGAGGATATAGTTTTTAAGATTGCCTTTTGACGCTGTAGAAGTCATGAAAAATTGGGGAGTAGGGAGTAGGGAGTGGGGAGAAGAAACCGCCTAATGACCAATGACTAATGACTTAAAGCTACTTTTTGGGCGAGTTCAACCATGCGGTTGGCGTAGCCCCATTCGTTGTCGTACCAGGCGAGTATTTTGACTTGGGTTTCGTCTACCACCATTGTGGAGAGGGCATCAATGATGGAAGAACGTGGGTCATCTTTGTAATCTATGGATACTAAGGGACGTTCTTCGTAACCTAAGATGTTTTTGAGGGGTGCTTGTTCTGAAGCGGTTTTTAATAAACTATTGATTTCTTCTACTGTCGTCGGACGTACAACTTCAAATACACAATCTGTTAAAGAAGCGTTGAGTAATGGGACTCTGACAGCTATGCCGTTGAGTTTGCCGTTGAGTTCGGGATAAATTAAACCGATGGCTGTGGCTGAACCGGTGGTAGTGGGAATTAAAGATAAGCTGGTAGCCCGCGCCCGACGTAAGTCTTTATGAGGTGCATCAACAATAGTTTGAGTATTGGTGTTGTCATGGATGGTGGTAATAATTCCATGTTTAATACCCAAACCTTCATGAATTACCTTGACTACGGGGGCTAAACAGTTGGTTGTACATGAGGCGGAAGTTAGAAGATGATGCTTTTCTGGTTCATATAAATGGTCATTTACCCCCATCACTATATTTAAAGCTTCTTCCTTCACAGGGGCCGCCACAATTACCTTCTGTACCCCTCTTTTGAAATAAGGATCGAGGGTGGCGGGAGTACGGAATTTACCGGAGCATTCTAGTACTAAGTCAACACCAAATTCTTCCCAAGGCACGTCACCAGGTTTACTATGTTCACTAAAGCTCAGAGGTGTACCGTCAATTAAGACACGTTCCCCTTCTGCTTCTACTTCTGGTGTCCAACGTCCATGCACAGAATCAAACTTGAGCAAGTGTGCAGCGGTAACAGCCCCACCTTTGATTTCGTTGATGTGAACAAACTCTAATTCTGGCCAACCCCACGCAGCGCGCAAGGCTAGTCGTCCAATGCGACCGAATCCATTGATTCCTACACGAACTGTCATTGACTTTTTGGGGTGATGTGAAAAAGTTATGTTTATATCATTTCAAAAAAAATTGATATGTCAATCAGTATGAGGCGACTATACATAAAAATTCATCAAAAAAAATTGATGTATCAGTCAGGCTTATATAATTTGTCATAGCAGCCAACGTTGGTTGATGATCAACGGAGGGTTTCAAGGCTGATCATCTTTGCTAAATTTGATAGGCGATCGCTATGAGTGTGCTGGGACTTACCACCAGTTGGGAATGGTTGCCGAAGATTTGCGGGAATACGAGCAGGCACGGGATTATTATCAACAAGCCCTGGAAATCAACATCGAATTTGGTGCTAGGTATTAGTGTGCAAGCACTTACTATCAGCTTGGGAAAGTAGCAGAAGAACTAGGAGAGTTGGAGGAAGCAAAAATCAATTACCTACAAGATTTGGTAATTACAGCTGAGTCTAATGACAAGCATGGTTTGGGTGTTTCGCTGCGTAATCTTGCCTGTTTTTATCAAACTACCCAGGATGAGGATTTATTGAGGGAGGTAGCGAAGATATTCAAGACAACGGTGGAGGAATTGAAGGAGGCAATAATCAATAGTGAGGAATAATTATCGGGATTTGGGTTTTCTGGAGGTGTGATCGGGGTTTGGGTTTGTGGGTTTGTTTCACGCAAAGGCGCAAAGGCGCAAGGAATCTAAGTTCATTTTTGGCAAATCATCCCAATTCATCCCGCATTTATGCAATGCCTAGCTTTTGTGGAGATGTGATTGGGTTTGGGTTTGTGGAGTGCGATCGCCAATCTAATACTCAAGATAATGTTTGTAAAATTGCTTCAATTTGAGGTTTGAGGTTTGGTAATTCCCGTTCAATCACCAACCAAACAACATCTAAATCGATTTCAAAATAGTTATGAGTTAAAATATTTCGCATCCCAATCATTTGCGACCAAGGAACATCTGGATTTGCCTCACGAATATCGGCAGATAATACACGTGATGCTTCTCCAATAATTTGTAGGTGTTGAATAAACCAAGTTTGAATTAGTTCGTTGTTTTCAAACGCTTTTCGACCTTGAACTGCATACTTGTCGATACGTTCGATAGCCTCTAAGATATCGTGCAACTTTTCACTATTATCCCTCACAGCGGAACTGCCTCATTTAATACCCGCTCTCGAATGCGCGATCGCAATCCCTTCTCTGTGACGATATCGACTTCACAACCAAGTATTTCTTGTAACTCCATCAATAATCCACCCAAATCAAAAAGACTACGTCCTGTCTCCATTTCAACTAAAAAATCGACATCACTGTTAACATCAGCTTCACCACGGGCTACTGAGCCAAAAATCCTGATATTATATGCTCCGTATTTTGCCGCAATTTGCAAAATTTCTTCCCGTTTGGCCCCCAAAATTTCATAGATATCCATAACTGAATACAAATATGTAGGTTAATTATAAATGCGATGTCTAACGACAAGACGCGTTGCGTCTACGCATTTTGTAATTTTTTGGAGGTGCGATTGTGGTTGATTACAAGTGGAGTGTGATCATTATAAAATTTCCACTGATTGAGTATTAATTTCTGTTAGATTGGTTAATCTAGTATCGTTTGTAAACAAAATTGCATTCAAAGATTGTGCAGTTGCAGCAACAATTGCATCAGGAAGTTTGAGTCTATATTGTTTTCGGAGTGAGATAGTTAAAAATTTGATATTATTATCAATACCCATGACTGTAATACAATTTAAAAAGTTCATAATTTGTTTTTCTTCTTCTAAACTGAGACTAGAATAAGAGAGCAATTCAATCTCAGTAATTATTGAAGCAAAATATTTCCCTAATGGGAGAGGATTGGCTAACTTACAACCCAATAAATATAGGATGATATTTGTATCCAGTAAAATTAAAGGCAGATCATCTCCATTCATTCCTAATTTGCTGCTGATATTCTAAAGGATCTTGAGTCAGAGTTATTGTACCTGCAAATCGATTTAAATCAATATTCGCTTGTTGTTCAGATTGATAAGTTTGTAATATCTTCTCTATTTTTTGCCAATCTTGATAATCAATTAAAACTGCAACTGGACGCATAGATTCATCAGTTACAATTTTTTTGTTAATAGGCAGCATACTTTTACATTGAATTTAGGGATTGACTTTTTTATCTTAGCTTTTTGCGATCGGATATTTTGGCTATATGGTCAATAATCCTGGTTGTATACTGAGATAAATTTTGGGCGATGTAAGTATAAATTGCAGATAGGTTTTCTACGGCTGTTTCTGTCCAAAAAAGTTTCACTCTGGTAGCCCAAATTTTGCCCTAACTTCCTGTTGTCCCTTCCGCAAAATATCTTGATAAATTACTGATTCTTGCATAATATCCTCACATTGAATTATCTCTAATCTGCTTCCTTGTTCCCTTTCATATCACAACACCGGGCGGGAGATATTTGGCTAATGCGGCGGTAATCGGCTAAATATTCTTCTAAAACGGCAAATTGAGACACATGCAGACTGTAATAAATCCAGCGTCCTGCTTGGCGGGCGTTAACTAATCTGGCTTCTTTGAGGGTTTTGAGGTGAAAAGACAGTTTGGACTGACTCACCCCCAAAGCATCGCATAAATCGCACACACACTGTTCTTGCTGCTTTAGTAGTTCCAACACATTGATCCTAATGGGATCAGAAAGGGCATGAAAGCCAGCAGCAATTAACTGAGAATTGGTAGCAGAGGGGGTGGGCATCAGTGACATTGTTTCAGGATATGCTATCTATATTTATTCTGAACCAGAGACTACGGCTTCGCTTTGATAGCGGATGCCAGCTTGTTTAAATCTGTGCAAAACTTCGCTTAAGCGATCGCAGTCTGCAATTAAACTTATCCGCACATAGCCTTCACCTGCAACCCCAAAGGCGTTACCGGGGGTGACAACAACACCAGTTTGCTGCAATACGTCTAAGGCAAAATCAGTGGAACCCATACCCACAGGACATTTCACCCACAAATACATGGTGGCTTTGGTTGTGGGAATATCCCAACCTAACTTTCCTAAACCTTGAATTAAGAAATCGCGCCGGGTACGGTAACGTTGCTGGACTTCATGTAAATATACATCTGGTAGTTGCAAGGCGGTTTCGGCTGCGGTTTGTAAGGCGGCAAAAATCCCATAATCTAAGTTGGTTTTTAAAGTCCGTAAACCTTGAATTACATGGCGGTTCCCCACCACAAAACCCACGCGCCAACCAGCCATGTTATAGGTTTTGGATAAGGTGTGAAATTCTACGCCAATTTCTTTAGCACCGGGAATTTCTAATAAGCTTGTAGGTTGATATCCATCGAAAGCTAACTCGGCGTAACATAAATCATGCACCAGCAGAATTTCATATCTCCGCGCAAAAGCCACGATTTCTTCAAAAAATTCGCGGGGGGCTGTAGCAGCTGTAGGATTACTGGGATAGTTGAAATAAAGAATTTTGGCTTGTTCGGCTACTGCGTCGGGAATGGCTGCTAAATCTATTAACCAGTTGTTTTCTGGTTTGAGAATTAAACTATGAATTTTCCCCCCAGCAATTAAGGGGCCGCGAAAATGGGCAGGATAGGCGGGAGAAGGAACTAGTACTAAATCACCAGGATTAATGTAGGCGATCGCTAGATGGGTTAATCCTTCTTTAGAACCCAATAGAGGTAAGGCTTCACTGTCGGGATCAAGTACCACACCATAGCGGCGCTTGTACCAATTAGTAATGGCACGACGGAAACTCGCAGTACCTTCAAAGGGTGGATAACCGTGATTGGCGGGATTTTGCAAGGCAGCCATCGCCGCTTCTACCACTGGTTGTGGTGTAGCACCATCGGGGTTACCCATGCCCAAATCGATTAAATCTAGCCCTTGTTCTCGCGCTTTAGCCTTGAGTTCGTCCAGACGGGCAAACACATAAGGAGGCAATTGTTGTACACGTTCTGCGGGGGTAATCCAATTCAAGCTCATTCTGAAACCTCTTCACTCATTCCCCTAGTGGAGACACGATTTGTCACCTCTCTACTATCTGTTGGTGCAGTTGTAGAAATCATCGCTGCCATCAACTGTTCTAATGCCACTTTAAAAGGTAGTCGATGGATATCTGAATTAGGATCTAAGGCGATTTCGGCGGCTGTTTGCAACTCGCCTAGTGTCATGTTGCCTAATCCCAAATGCTCTAATTTTTGCGGCAGTCCAATCTCTGCGTAAAACTTTAATAGCTGTTGTCGTGCGGAGGTTGCTAGTTGGTTACCCTGAATCATTTCTTCTAGACGCAGTTGTACCAAAATACCGTAGGCAACCTTTTCACCATGTATACTACTATGTCCGGCGATGTGAGTTAACCCGTTATGTACGGCATGGGCAGCTACGGTGCGACATTGGGCCCCCCCTAGTCCACCAATTACCCCAGCCAATAATACGGTAGCATCGACGACTTCTCGCCAAACCTCACTACCTGGTTCTTGCAGGGCCATAGCTGCCTTTTGCAATAAAATATCTCGCAAAACTCGCGCTTGTTGCACGGCGGAAATAATTAAGGTTTGTTGAGAATTACCACTACTAACAGAAGCTTCATACCATTTGGCGATCGCATCCCCAATTCCGGCTACTAATGTATGTGGTGGTGCAGTTTGAATTAAATCATAATCAAGTATCAATAAATCAGGACAGTGAGACAGCGCTACATCGTAGAGAAAAGCACCTGTCTCAGAATAAACATTGGAAAGGGCAGTCCAAGCGGCACAGGTAGCTGCCGATGTGGGAATTGTCACCACTGGCAACTGTAACTGATGAGCTACTAATTTAGCTGTATCTAACGCTTTACCGCCACCAACACCAATAATTACATCAGCTTGATGTTCTTTCGCTGCTTTTGTTAAAGCTTTTAAGCTAGCTTCACAGCAATCTGCACCATAGGAAGCTGAGGCAGTTGGTAACTTTTGCTTGGTTAAAATTGGTTGCAAACTCTTTTCGCACATGGCGAGCGTAGAATTACCCGCCACAATTAAAGGACGACTTCCCAACCGGGCAATCTCTGCTGGTGCTGCCTGTAACACGCCAGACCCACGAATTATTTTGCCTGGAGCAACAGTCAGTGTCAATATCGAGCTAGATGTTTGAGTAGACAAAGCTTGTGTATAAAGATGATTGGGCATATAAATACTAGTTTGCCAAAACATTAAGATTTTTTAATCAAATTTTCGGCTTATGTCCCGGAATTTTTGTTTTCATGCTCATATCCGTATGATTATTCGAGACAAATTGCCATTACTAGTGATTTATTTGACTTACATAGGCTTTAATCTACTGATAAAATAAACTATATTTTTACCACCTGTTTGAATGGCTTGACTCTAACTATGCCCATTCGCCTCAAATTCTCGACTCTCGAATTGTTGAATAATAAAATAAATGAAGAGTAAGGGAGAAGGATTAATGTGCTTTTTCCACCATTAAAAATATACAAGTTAAATGTTCATGAGCTTAGTCAATAAAATTTTCATCTAAACCTAATGATTATTGTATATTAAAACACAGAAAAAATAATGAAAAAGTTATTTTGCTCTGGCTACAGTTGCTACCTTGATTTTTGTTGCTATGGGCTGCACTAGGCGCTGAAAAACTCAGTACAACTCCAATAGCCTGATTGCCTCTTACCTGCCTACACTACCCAAACTCTCAAAAATCAAAGCGGGCTACTATATAAAATCTCCTAACGAACACAAATGCGTTTGTTTCATTCGTTGCGAGGGAATTTAATACTTTTGACTTTTGACTTTTGACTTTTGACTTCCCCTCCTGGGGCGCTCACACCTTAAAACATCAGCCGACAAACAGCTAAAGATGCCAAAATTCCCGCAGCATCAGCACAGAGAGCCGCTGGAAGTGTGTAACTTGTGCGAATAATGCCAATGCTACCAAAATAAACTGCCATCACGTAAAAAGTCGTTTCTGTTGACCCTTGCATGGTGGAAACGAGAAAAGACAGAAAACTATTGGGGTCATTTTTCACAATTTCTGACATCAACCCAAATGAGCCACTACCTGACAGAGGACGAATTAATGCCATTGGCAAGGCTTCTGGTGGCAGGGTGATGAGAGAGGTAATGGGAGAAACTATCGCTGTCAGAATATCGAGAGCGCCACTAGCACGAAACATGCCAATAGCTACAAAAATTGCGACTAAAAAAGGAATAATCCGAATGGCAATTTCAAAGCCTTCTTTTGCCCCCTCGGTGAGGATTTCGTAAACTTTCACACCTCGGAAATAACCAAACAATAGGAACAGACAAATGAGAATCGGTAGTAGCCAGTTGGAAAGGTTACTGACAAAAGCCATACTGAAGAGATAAGGAAATCCTCGGATTGAGAGGCGGTAAAAGACAGCGGCGAAAAATGCCACAATTAGCCCGCCGAAAACAATATTGCCCATCATCCCCGGAGGAATTAATTCAGACTCAGGAATTTCATCAGATGCAGTTTTGGCATCTAGGTTGGCAGTTTCTGACTCATACGCCAACGGTGTCAGATCAGATGATTGTTTACGGGCGAGAATTTTACTAGCAATAATGGCAACAGATGTAGAGACGATAGTAGCAATAATTGAAGGCAAGATAATTCCCGCAGGATTGCTAGCCCCAGCACTGGCTCTGACAGTAATTACGCCTAAGGGTAACAGTGTCACCGATGAGGTATTAATGGCTAAAAACAAACACATTGCAGGTGTTGCTGTGCCTGGATGAGGATTGAGCTTATTCAGTTCTGCCATAGCTTTCAAACCCATTGGGGTGGCGGCATTTCCCAATCCCAGGGCATTGGCTGCCATATTCATCACCATAGCTGACATGGCAGGGTGATTGGCGGGGATTTCGGGAAACAGTCGGCTCATCACCGGACGAATCAAACGGGCAATGAATCGCATCATACCTGCGGTTTCGGCAACCTTCATAATTCCCAACCACAACGCCATCGCCCCAATCAGTCCAATGGCCAGCGTGACTGCACTTTCAGCTGCTGTAAACGACGCTTCAGTTAATGCCCCCATATTGCCGTTATAAGCTGCAACTACAGTGGCGGAAACAATCAGGAACAGCCAAATGGCATTGAGTGGCGATGATGCTTTTTTCATCAAAAGTTGAGACTCTGATTAAATAATTTTTTGCATACTAAGCGATCGCATGGGCAATTGTGAAGACCAATGGCTCGATCATCCGATGTTACAGTATTTTTGCTCTGATAGTATGCAAATATAATGGGCCTCATAGCTGTATATGTTAGATTCACTAATTGGATAACTTATTTATACGAATTTGAGCAGGTAAACAATGAAACACAATTCATTATTTACTAACCGCATAGCAGTGCTGGCAACGATGCACCAAAAAGAAAGAGCGATCGCTCCGATTTTAGAAGCAGACTTAGGCATTCAAGTTATCGTGCTTGAAAATTTTAATACTGATGTCTTCGGTACATTTACTCGAGAAATTCAACGCCCTGGTACTCAAATTGCAGCTGCTAGATTAAAAGCTGAAAAAGCATTAGAATTGACCGATGAAAATTTGGTAATAGCTAGTGAAGGTAGTTTTGCACCTCACCCCAGCATACCTTTGATTTCTAGTAATCGAGAAATTGTCATTATTTTAGATAAAAAACATAATTTAGAAATTATTGGAGAGGAGTTTTCTCTAGAAACTAATCATAACCATATAGTTGTGGAAAGTGTAGAACAGGCATTTCAGTTTGCCAATAAAATAGGCTTTCCCTCACATGGTTTGGTAGTTATGTTTAGTGAATCTCCTCAATGTAGTCAGCAAGTTATTAAAGGGATTATTACTGAAGAACAACTTGTAGAAGCGGTACAATTCGTTCTCGAAAATTCGCCTACAGGGAAAGCACATCTAGAAACAGATATGCGGGCAATGTATAATCCTACACGCATGAATAATATTGCCAAAGCTACTGAAGATTTAGTCAGAAAAATTAACAGTCTTTGTCCAAAATGTTCTACGCCAGGTTTTGCAATTACAAAAAAAATTCCGGGTTTACCATGTGCAATATGCCATTCCCCAACTCTTTTAACGCTGAGTGTGATTTATCAATGTCAAAAATGTGGTTTTAGTCAAGAAAAACCATTTCCCCATGCAAGTCAATATGCTGATCCAGGACAATGTATGTATTGCAATCCTTAAAAAAATAAGGAGTAGGGAGTAGGGGGAGATGGATTTTGTTAGTAGTTTAAAGTTTTCCTCCTATTGCATGTTGTCTTACGCTTAGAGCCATGGTGGAACGAAGTAATTACAAATTTTTTGGACTTGTGTCAGAAATTTAATGCAAGTCTCAATGATAAGAATAGGCAAAGCTTATAGAAGCTGAGTTTTAAATAACTAATCAATCTCTTCAAGAATTGACATTTTACAAAACTAGTGTAATTGGATAACCATAGGAGTAAGAAACACTTAAGGTTTGGAGGCAGCAGCGTATGGTTGCAGTTACTACTCAGTTAGAAAATACCAAAAAGCAAGCTCGCCTGACCATGCAAACAGTCGAGATTGGCGCTCAAACTACGGCTATTCGCTCTCTTGACTGGGATCGCGATCGCTTTGATATTGAGTTCGAGTTACACAACGGCACAACCTATAACTCGTTTCTTATTCAAGGTGAAAAAAAAGCTCTGATTGACACGTCTCATCGCAAGTTCGAGCAGTTGTATTTGGAGATATTGACAGGGTTAATTGACTTCTCAACCCTCGATTATTTAATTATTAGCCATACCGAACCAGATCACAGCGGTTTGGTGAAAGAGGTGTTGCAGTTAGCTCCCCAAGTAACGGTAGTTGGCGCGAAAGTTGCCATCCAGTTTCTGCAAAATATGGTGCATCAACCATTTTCATCTTTGATTGTGAAAAATGGCGAGCGCCTAAATTTAGGTAATGGGCATGAGTTGGAATTTGTTTCTGCCCCGAATCTGCATTGGCCAGACACTATTTTCACCTACGATATGAAAACTCGCATCCTCTTTACCTGTGATGCATTTGGGATGCACTACTGTGACGACCATACCTTTGATGAAGATGCAGAACTAATTGCCGCAGATTTTAAATATTACTATGACTGCCTCATGGCTCCAAATGCTCGTTCTGTTCTGTCTGCCATCAAGCGGATGGAAAAATTAGATGTGGGCATGATCGCCACAGGACACGGGCCTTTATTGCACAATTACTTGTCAGACTGGGTAAATCACTATCAACAGTGGAGCCAGGAACAGACAAAAATAGAGACTTTCGTTGCTCTGTTTTACTCAGAAGATTACGGTTGGAGCGATCAATTAGCCAGAGCGATCGCCCACGGTATCCAGAGGAATGGGATAGCGGTGGAATTGGTAGATTTAAGTTCTGCTGAAACTCATGAAGTACGAGAATTAGTGAATCAAGCCGCAGGCTTAGTGATGGGAATGCCATCCCAATCTGATCAAAATGCCCATGCAGTTTTAAGTACCATTCTTGCAGCTGTACATCACAAGCAAGCCATAGGATTATTTGAAACTGGCGGCGGTGAAGATGAACCAATTTATCCTTTACGCAATAAATTTCAAGAAATTGGACTAACTGAAGCTTTCCCGCCGATTCTGATCAAAGAACCACCAACGCAGACTACCGAACAGATGTGTGATGAAGCAGGAACAGATATCGGACAGTGGTTAACACGCGATCGCACCATCAAACAAATGAAAGCCCTAGATAATAATTTAGAGCGAGCATTGGGAAGATTGAGTAGTGGACTTTATATTATTACCGTCCGTAAAGGAGACATCAAGAGTGCCATGTTAGCCTCTTGGGTGACCCAAGCAAGCATAAACCCTTTAGGAGTTGCTATTGCAGTTGCCAAAGACAGAGCCATTGAATCATTACTCCACGTAGGCGATCGCTTTGTCCTCAACGTCTTAGAAGAAGATAATTACCAAAGTTTGATGAAACACTTCCTCAAGCGTTTTCCCCCTGGTGCAGATCGCTTTGCAGGTATCAAAACCTATGCCGCTAGCAATGGCTGTCCGATTCTGGTAGATACACTCGCATATATGGAATGCGAAGTCACAAGTCGCATGGAATGTAGTGATCACTGGATTATTTATAGCAACGTCCAAACCGGCAGAGTCTCTAAATTGGACGCCTTCACCGCCATTCATCACCGCAAAGTCGGAAATCATTATTAAGAAAGAGAACAGAAGAAGCAGGGGGCAAGGGGGAAAGACTTTCGTAGTAAGGGCTTCAGCCCTTATTTGAGGACTAAAGTCCTCACTCTTCGAGTTCGTTAGTCGCTCATGGGGGAGACCCCCGCCGAAGGATGCCCGAAGGGCTGTAGATCGCGCTAACTCACTACAAACCTTTAATTATTTACGCCGTCCTACTTACATCTCCCTCATCTCCCCACTTTCCATTCATCAGGGTATTGAAACAATGCAACTACTTAAAAATGTGCCAGTCAAACCCATAAAGCGGGAAAGCTGGTTAAATCTGGGTCGAATTGTGCAAGCACTGGAACTGATTCAAGACTTGATTGTGATTTCGCTGTGCATGGGGCTATTTAGCTTTATGGTGCTGCAAATCCGCACGATGTTTCTCTCTCTTATCCCTCCAGTTCAGTTCCATGTTGTCATGGCAGATATTCTGTCATTGCTGATTTTAGTAGAGTTATTCCGCTTGTTAATCATTTATCTACAAGAGCAACGAGTTTCAATTGGTGTGGCTGTAGAAGTTTCCATTGTTTCTGTATTGCGAGAAATGATTGTGCGTGGAGTACTAGAAACCACATTTATGCAAGTTCTAGCTGCTTGTGCTTTTTTACTGGTTTTAGGCGTGTTGATGGTTATTAGAGTTTGGTTACCTCCAACCTTTGAAGGTATCGATCCAGAACATCAAGTCTCTAAGCGGTACAAAAAGCGTTTTACCCAAGAAATGGCTGATGTCAATCATCATGCCGATTAATAACTAATAATTCATTGCTAATTTCTGAATTGTGAATTGATATCACCCTTCCCCACCAACTAAATTTATGTCTGTTTTATCTTCTACCCCTACAAACACACGCCCCCGTGACGTTCAAGTTGCCGAAATTAGTACAAACACCTTAGTTTTGCGATCGCGGACTTGGGAACGCCTCAAGTTTGAAGTTGAATACGCCCGCCAAAAAGGAACAACAGCTAATTCTTATCTCATCCAAGCTGAACGAACTGCTTTAATAGATCCTCCCGGCGAATCTTTTACCGAAATTTTTCTGCAAGAATTAGCAAAACATCTAGATTTAACTCAGTTAAATTACATCATTCTCAATCACGTCAATCCTAACCGGATGGCAACTTTAAAAGTTCTCCTTGCACAAGCACCCCAAGCCAAAATAGTTTGTTCTAAACCCGGTGCTAATGCCTTGAAAACAACTTTTCCCGAATGGATGTCGAACATTCAGTCTGTGCGTGAAGATACACTTGACTTGGGAGGAGAACATCAACTGCAATTTTTGACTGTACCCACTCCGCGTTGGCCTGATGGACTAATTACTTACGATGCTGCTACCCAAATTCTCTATACAGACAAGTTCTTCGGGGTTCATGTCTGTAACGATATCCTACTTGATGAAAACTGGAAGCAACTAGATGAGGATCGCCGCTACTATTTTGACTGTCTCCACGCTACCCAGTCTAAACAAGTGGAAACAGCTTTAGAAAAATTAGCCCCCTTCAAAACTAAATTCTACGCTCCCGGTCATGGCCCCATTGTGCGCTATAGTCTCAGCCGCTTTACTTATGATTACCGTCAATGGTGTCAGGAACAGAAAACCCAAGAATTGCGAGTTGCTTTGCTTTATGCTTCTGCTTACGGTAACACGGCGATATTAGCCCAGGCGATCGCTCAAGGTTTAATTGAAAATGGAGTTGCTGTAGAATCAATCAACTGTGAACTTACAGATTCCACCGAAATTACTCGTGCAGTAGAAGCTAGCGATGGCTTTATCATCGGTTCTCCGACCTTAGGTGGTCATGCACCTACTCAAATTCAAACTGCCTTGGGAATTATCTTATCTACAGCAACTAAAACTAAATTAGCGGGAGTTTTTGGTTCTTATGGTTGGAGTGGTGAGGCTGTTGATTTAATTGAAAGCAAATTACTAGATGCTAGTTTCCGTTTGGGGTTTGAAACTATCCGTGTTCGCTTCAGTCCCACTGAATTCACGTTGCAGCAGTGTCAAGATGCAGGAGCAGAATTTGCCCAAGTTTTAAAACAAAATAAAAAATTTCGTGTTCCTCGGCAAATTTTGACAGAAACGCATATTGATCGCACAGAACAAGCTGTGGGGCGGATCGCTGGTTCTCTATGTGTCCTCACACACCAACAAGACAATAGCCATAGTGGTATCTTGACATCTTGGGTATCCCAGGCTACCTTTAATCCCCCTGGTTTGATGATTGCGATCGCAGAAGATCAAAATGCTGATCTGCTCATTCATCCAGGTAATCAATTCGTCCTGAATATTCTCAAGGAAGGACGCAATCTGCGGCGATACTTCTCCTCTCGCAGTAGCACTGAAAACTCTTTTGCCGAATTAGGAATTAAAACTGCTAACAACGGTTGCTTGATTCTCAATAATGCCCTCGCTTATCTAGAATGTACTGTGCAACAGCAAATGACATGTGGCGATCGCTGGTTAATTTATGCAACTGTGAACAACGGGGAAGTATTAGAACCTATCGGTATTACCGCCATCCAGCAGCGCAAATCGGGTAGCCATTATTAAAAGGGTTTCAGCCTGGACATTATTCCTGACTTTTCACATCATGTGGAAAGGTCTACGGACAATATAACTTCCGCTCTCAGGACTTCAAAGTCTCTAACGCCACTTGCTACAACGCGGCGGCACTTCCTACTCTGCAAGAAGCCGCGCAGAGCGCGTCTACAAGTCGGGAAACCCGCCCAACGCAGTGGCTCCTCCTCGCAGGAGAGAGATTTAGAAAGAGGTTTTCCAGATATCGTGAAAAGTTAATTAGCCCAGCTCTCCTATGTCAAAATGAGAATAACTGAAGCGAAGGGCTACGCCCCGCCCTTGGTGAATGCTCCCAAAGCAAGACAAAGGATTGACCTGAGCAATGGCAGAAGAAAAAAATCACAATCAAGCGGGAGAGGTGGCTCCCAGCACTGTTGACAAACAGGCTCCCACTGTCACTGAAAAAAATGCTCCCAGCACTGACGAACCAGCAGCAACAGATATCCCTACTGCCAACACGCCAGATCCCAAAGCAGCGAACCCAGAAACTAACCCCAACACCGCCAAGCCAAAAGCTGCACCCCCCAAGGGAGATAAACCCCCCGTAGCAGCCAAAGCCGCGAAAAAGGAAAAACCTCCCGCTGTAGAAGATAAGCCGTTTGTAGAGTTCATGGAGCAACACTACTTACCATCTTTACAGAAAGCGATCGCCGAACAAGGTGTACAAGACTTAAATCTGTCTTTTGCCAAACAGAAGCTCCCTATCTCTGGCTTTCAATCAGCTGAAGAATGCTGGCAAGTTATTGGTAGTTGGCAAAATGGTCAGCGCCAGTTTAACTTGTATTTCCCTGACGAAGATATTAGCGGGAAAAAGGGATTTTCTTGTAATGAAGGGAAAAAACCTAGTACCCTTGAGTCATTCTTAATTGATGAACGGAGAATTACACTTGACCTTTTAGTATTTGGCTTATTACAACGTTTAAACGGTCAAAAGTGGTTAGGTAGAAATTAGTTAAGTTCATCAAAATTGTAGGTGACGGCTCCAGTAATGGGGTCGTTGTCTATTCTCACATAACCTGATTTCAACATTTCTTTGAGAGTAGATTCTACTTCCGCGAAGCTGGCTCCTGTGGCACTGACTCCTTGAGTCACAGTTAAAGCACCGCCCTTTTTTTCTGCGGCTTGAATCAGTGCTACCACAAGTTGATTGCCCGTGGGACGGTAAATTTGAGAGGCGATCGCAGGTTGATTCACAGGTACACCTAAAGAAGATAACCCTGCTTTAGCTCTGAGGTTCTCTTCGTACTCATTAACCATATTAGGGATAAGCAACAGATCCACGAATTGTCCTATCCCAAAAATCCCACCGGTAAACAGCCACAAAAGACCCGTCCCTATTTTGCCATTGTATAAACGATGCAGCCCTCCTAGTCCAAAAAACAACGCTGCACTCAAAATATAAGAGACAAGAAGACGGTCTTTATGCTGATTATTTTCCAGATTCATCTTGTTTTCAACCCTTTGGATTTTTTTTGTGATCTCAGATGGATTGTTGATGCTGTTTTGTTTGAGGAGTTATTTATACATGACTATGAGAGTGCGCCAATCTGCTGTCAAGCTAGTCCCTCACGGATAAAAGCCGACAATAAGGGCATGAAAATGTTTCTAACCATCTAGCCTCTAACCTCTAGTACAGCACGGCACAAGTGTGAATACCCTTGATATGACTACCAATTCTTGATTTTTAGTTCCGTAAATGTTGAAATATTGTTGCAACTCTTAACCTTTTATATACCTTTTTAACGGCTGCACCTTGGTAGACTGAAATTTATACAAATAAATTATTGTCGTCTCCTGCGCCTTGTGAGAGCATTATCCTTGGCTGACTGGTGTACTCAAGATAATAAAGAGAAAAGAGCAATCAAGACATGGTAGATTCCCTCCAAAAACCAGGCTTTGAAGAAATGCGCCCAGGGGTTAAAATCCCGGCAAAAGAAACTCTATTAACACCCCGGTTTTATACCACCGATTTTGATGAAATGGCACGGATGGACATATCCGTCAATGAAGACGAGTTACAAGCCATCCTCGAAGAGTTCCGTGCTGACTACAACCGTCATCACTTCGTTCGGGATGCCGAATTTGAACAATCCTGGGATCATATTGACGGGGAAACTCGCCAATTGTTTGTGGAATTCCTAGAACGGTCTTGTACAGCGGAATTTTCGGGATTTTTACTGTATAAAGAACTCGGCCGCCGTTTGAAGGGGAAAAGCCCTGTATTAGCTGAATGCTTCAACCTCATGTCAAGAGATGAAGCTCGTCATGCAGGCTTTTTGAACAAAGCGATGTCAGATTTTAATCTGTCACTAGATTTAGGCTTTTTGACTAAGAGCCGCGCTTACACCTTCTTTAAGCCTAAATTTATCTTCTACGCCACTTATCTTTCAGAAAAAATTGGTTATTGGCGGTATATCACCATTTATCGTCACCTAGAAGCAAATCCGGAAGATAGAATTTATCCGATTTTCCGCTTCTTTGAAAACTGGTGTCAAGATGAAAACCGTCATGGAGATTTCTTTGATGCCATCATGAGATCCCAGCCACAAATGTTGAATGACTGGAAAGCAAAGCTGTGGAGTCGCTTCTTCCTGTTGTCAGTGTTTGCGACAATGTATCTCAATGACATCCAGCGCAAAGACTTTTATGCTTCCATTGGGTTAGATGCACGGGAATACGACATCCATGTAATTAAAAAGACCAATGAAAATGCAGGTAGAGTCTTCCCATTAATGCTGGATGTAGAAAACCCAGAATTTTATCAGCGATTGGATGTATGTATCCAGAATAACGAAAAGTTAGCTGCGATCGCTAAGTCCAATACTCCCAAATTCCTGCAATTCTTCCAAAAGCTACCCATTTACGTTTCTCATGGCTGGCAGTTACTCAAGTTGTACTTGATGAAACCCATTGATACTGTTTCTACTCACGGAGCAGTTCGCTAAGTTATGAAGTTTTTATAAAATCTTTCGTGGTTCTGTGTTCAACAGAGCCACTTTTTTTATGCAAAACATTTAATATTGCCACAAAAATATAGCCTTTCTACATAATTTGATATTAAATCCACATAAAGCATCACGATTAAGTTTGGATTGCTGTATCTCTTTTTTAGACTAAGTTGCAAAATATTAATAATTACTAAGTTTGTATTTTTTATGGTGAATTATATAAAGAATCTGAAAATTTATCCAGTAAATTTTGACTTTTTTAGTAAATTACAGCACTTGAAAAAGCATCCCTAAGATGCAAATCGAATCAGCAGCAATTCACGCTTGTCACCGAGATTTTCTCCGCAGTATCCAGGTGCGTGCTAACTTAGTTGTACCAATTTTAACTCCTAAAGGATTATGGGGATTGCTAGTAGCACATCACTGTCAACAGCCTTATTCTTGGGCGCAATCTGATATCGAACTGATGCAAATAGCAGCGCAAACTTTAGCCACAGATCCATTAATCTTAGAGAGTTAGGCTTATTCAGGATCAGATAAATTTTTGTTTGTAGTCAGCGATTTATCGCTTTCTTGTGAAGTTTTAAAGGGATAGAGCCTCTAACTACGAACTTGAATTTTATTAAGTCTTTTTACTTAGGGGTTGGATTTATTATTGCCTACTTAACTCAAACAATAGGGAGCAAATTTCCTTAACTTAGCGTCAACAATAGTTGATAAATCTTGAGTTTACCCTGATGCACAAAAATTTTAGTAGTAAGCTGCCACTATTGCTAACATTCAGTTTATTTACTAGCTTTTTGCCTGCTTCTGGCTCCGTTTTATGTTCAGCTGTTGCCTCTGAAAAATTTGATAGCGTCAGCAGAAATTATGATAGATATGGAAGTAGAGGTACTGATGGGCGCTCTGGTAGAGATGGACGCGATGGTCAAAATCAAACTATTTTTGTCGATGGTTCATCGGTAAACCTCGATCTTTCAGGACAAGATGGCGAAGATGGTGAAGACGGCAGTCGTGGTTATCGACCTACTTGCCATAGGCAACTGGGCAACGTACACGATGACATTCACGCACCAAATGGTGGTACAGGTGGAAATGGCGGTAGAGGGGGAGATGGTGGAAATGGGGGTTTCCTCACCGTTCATTACACTGATTTAGCAGACTTACGAAATATTTTCGTCCGTACAACCCCAGGAGAAGGCGGACGTGGTGGCCGGGGTGGTAGCGGTGCATTAGGTTGTAGGTGTCATCGACGGAGTTGGGAAGTGCAAACCTGCACCGGAACTCCTGGTCAACCCAATTATAAATGTACCAAGAGGCATTACAGATGTTATGACGGCAGTTCTGGGAGCAGTGGTATGAATGGCAGAAATGGTAATAAAGGAGGCTTAGGAACCTTGAGCATTATTAACAGCAAGGAACCCTTAGCCGCCGATAATCCCACTCTCAAGCTACCAATTTCCGAACTTACTAGTCAACAATTCAACCTAGCAAAAAATAAGTGGAATATTCGCCAAGGAGCAACTTCTTTATTAGCCCCAGGTTCGGTAATTGCCGACGAGTACCGGGAATTTGAACAACGCTTAGAAGAGAATTTTCAACTTGTGTGGCAGGAAAAACAACCCATCACTAGCTTTGAAAATCAAACTGTAACAGTGAATTTAACTGACAGTAAGCAAGTGGAAATTACTTTTCCTGAAGATTTATGGGTGGAAGGCAATACAAAAACCGAGGCTAATTTGACCACATTTACTGTTAACCATGCGATTCCCCAAAAGGATGTGACGCGGTTAGCAGTAGCAAAGTTTGCAGATGCAGGGGAAAATCTCAAATTCAATCTTGTCGATTTGGCAGCAAAATCAGAAGTGATTCAAACTCAATTTCGGGTGAAATTTCGCGCACATGATAGGTTTGGCGGCTACAAAACTGAATATGACGGCGACATTCCTAACGAACTTGTCATCCGTGACCATAACCGTTTTATTCTTGCTTTGGGCAAACTAAAAATTCCTGATCATGCTCTAAGTCCTGGTGTCAACGTTGACATTGAGGTGGTAGCAACGCGCTCCTTAGGGGAACGTTCCGCACAGCAAACCATTAACTGGCAAAGTGCTATCCGCAGTCCTAGATAACATCTACCAAAAATTTAAGAGGGTTTTTTACCATCTGATACCATCTGTGCCAGAAGATTGCCGGCAAAATCTAGCAACTGATCCAGCAAAAAACCAATAATACCAATGTAAAGCACCGAGTCGATTATGTAATTGCTGTTGCCGGCTTTGTAAGCATTCCAAGCGAGAAATCCCAGTCCTTTGGGGCCTATCAGCATTTCTGTGGCAATAACTGTAAACCAAGCTACCCAAATACCCACTTTTAGAGCGTGAAATATATGAAAGATGGCTACGCGATAGTTATTGCTCTGTCTCAGAAAATGTTGCATACCTATGGCGGTATTAATAATCATCGACCAGAGAGTTCCTAGAAAAACAATGACTATAGTTGCAGGTTCACTGTTATCTCCAAAAACTACGAGTCCAATGGGTAGCAAGGCGATAGGAGGGATACTATGTGGTATTTGAAATACTCGCTTGAATATCTGATAAACAGCGGCATTTATACCTATGAAATAACCGACAAAACCACCTAAAACAGCGGCTGGAATGTAACCTACAAATAATTTTTGTAAGCTAGCTAAAACATCTAAAAATATACTAGGTTCCATGCCTCAGTTCTCATTTGGAACGTCTAGGGAATACTGCGGCAATCACACAAAATGGCGAATAGACAAACATTAAAAGGGTTATAAAAGTTTAGGGCTGTTTCATTTGGGCAATGCTAATTAACCAGCTAGAAAGCTTTTGCTATATAATAGTCTCACTTAACAAAGTTTTTTGTAGTGGGACATACTAGGCGCTGATATTGGTATTCTTAAATAATGAAATAGCCCTGATTAAAGTTTTCTTGAATTAAATTTACCAGAGAATAAAAATTTAATTCATAAATTAAATAAAATCTCAATAATTCATTTTCTGGATACTGTTAGTAAAAATCACATTAAAAATAATATTCACCCGCAAGCTAGAAGCCTGGGGCTACAAAAACAAAGCCTGCATAGGCAGGCTAATTATATAGATTTTGGGAAAATGGAATTAACTAATACTGTTCACCAATAACTAATTATTTCCCCAAATTGCGTTTCATTTGTTCCAACTCATCTTGAGTTTCCCAACGACGAAACTTTTCTTCTAAATCATCCAATCCACTAGAATAACTGCTAGTTGGACTCCACCAGCCATTGGTTTCTAAACGCTCCTGAGTTTGCGCTTGAGTGCGGGCTTTTTCGGCTTCAGTTGCTTTGGCTTGCACCTCTTGTCGCCGCACTTGAATTTTCCGCAGCAGTTCTTGAGATTGGGCGATGCGTTCTTTTAGCCCTTGCATATGTCCCCAACGCTGGTTACCTTCACGCAATAAGGCGGCTTCCCTATCTTGGGCTGCGGCTGCTAAATCTTGTCTACCAGCATCCTTGGCCTTTTGCACACGGATATGCCAACGTTGAATTTCTTGGGCGGTGGACAAAATTTCGTCTTGCGATCGCTTCTCTTGTAATTGTAAATCTGCAATCAATTTTAAAGTATCTTCCTCTTGCTGCCGCAGCTGTTCTAACAGCGCTTCTAACTCCAAATGTGGATTATTACGCAAGAATTCTTCTAAACGGTTTTCTAGAAACCGACTCAAATCATCAAATAAGCCCACGGACAGAACTCCAGAGGTCGAGTGTGTAACTAGTTTATTGTAGTAATTATTATGGTATGCCGAAAGTGAATTGTCATAGTATCCCTCTATGGGGTAGTCTCGATGATGTGGGACTTATGGTTTCAAATCCGTTAGGGTTATGTGTTTTACAAGGGTGTTACCCAATAGGTAATTCCCCGAACCACTTTATTTTGAAAACCAAATTGAGATAGTTCTTCCTCAGACAAACCGACATAAGTCCAATGGGGAACATCATTTTCTACAGTCTGAAACCAGCCATATTGATTGAGCGCTTGTCTTTGGCCATCATGAGAGACACGTAAATCTACCGCTAATCCCCAAAGATGTTGTGATGTTCCCGGTGGTGCAACTATGCCCAAAATTGCTGTTTCTTTACCTTGTTTGACTTTTTCTAAAGTTTTATTATTAGCATATTTGTGCCAAAATCTTAAATTCGTGGCAAAACTGCGAGTGCAATCACTAGCACCGTAACCAGATTTCAACGGAATATGTGTGAATTTTTGTGCTTTATTTAAAGCTGTAGCTGCCGACTCTTGTAAATAACAATCTCGACTGCCATCTACTTTTGCCATTTTCAGATTAGCTTGAAAATCAAGAGTTTCCTGCTCATCTGCAAAAATAACTGTTGATGGTAACGTAATTACTGATTCCTGATTTACCAATGCTGCACCGTATGCACGGAGTAAAATATATGCAAAAGTGTCAGCTTGGGGAATAGCTGTTAGATTACGAGCGATCGCAGATAAAAAACGTGCTTTGTCGCTCAATTCTAGATTAGGTGTATATCCCCGAAATCTTGATTTTGTTGATGTCTGATCACAGGGTAATGAATTATTAACTACGCAAGTATTGACTGAGCGATCGCTTGGTGTAAATTTGTCATGTTTTATGTTGCTACTAGAAATTATTGTCAAAGCAATAAAAATATAAATTACGAAAAATTTTATTTTTTTTGAGACATATTTCATATTCTCATAATATAAAGTTCCCATAATTTACTTTATAAAAAAAATGATGGAATTAAAATTAAAAAAATATCATTAATTTACCAAATAATCATATTTAAAAAAACTGAAATTAACTTCCTTGGCACCTTGGCGGGTCGTCTATAATTTTCAACTATTTTGATAGCTTATTTAACATCAAGATACCTCAATAAAACCACTAGATCGGTTAAAATTATTCATACACACTCAGCCTGCTAATCCTGTTAAGTATGACCATGCACAATTCCGTTGAATTCCAAGACGCTTTTGATGTCATTGTCGTCGGTGCAGGTCACTCCGGTTGCGAAGCCGCCCTGGCATCTGCCCGCCTCGGCTGTCGGACTCTGCTACTGACACTCAACTTGGATAAAATCGCTTGGCAACCTTGTAACCCAGCTGTAGGGGGCCCAGCTAAATCCCAGTTAACTCACGAAGTAGATGCACTCGGTGGGGAAATTGGTAAAGTGGCAGACCGCACTTATTTACAAAAACGTATCCTCAACTCTTCACGAGGCCCTGCGGTGTGGGCATTACGCGCTCAATCAGACAAGCGCGAATATGCCGCAGTCATGAAAACCATTGTCGAAAACCAAGAAAACTTAACCATCCGCGAAGGCATGGCCACAGACTTGGTGCTGGGTGCTAATGATGAAATCATTGGCGTTGAGACTTACTTTGGTGTAGCATTCCAATGCCAAGCCGTAATCTTGACAACCGGCACCTTCTTAGGCGGAAAAATTTGGGTTGGGAACAAATCCATGCCAGCAGGCCGGGCTGGGGAATTTGCGGCTGAGGGATTGACTGAAACTTTAAATCGTTTAGGTTTTGAAACCGGCAGACTAAAAACTGGTACTCCAGCCAGGGTAGACAAGCGCTCAGTTGACTACAGTAAAATGACCATCCAGCCAGGGGATGAAGAAGTCCGCTGGTTTAGTTTTGACCCCCAAGCTTGGGTAGAAAGAGAACAAATACCTTGTTACATTACCCGCACCACAGCCGAAACTCATCGCCTGATTCGAGAGAATTTACATCTATCTCCCGTTTATGGTGGATGGGTGGAAGCAAAAGGGCCTCGTTACTGCCCTAGCATAGAAGATAAGATTGTCCGCTTTGCCGATAAAGAAAGCCACCAAATATTTATTGAACCAGAAGGACGGGATATACCCGAACTATATATTCAAGGGTTTTCCACAGGATTGCCCGAAAATTTGCAACTGCAAATGTTACGTAGTCTCCCTGGTTTAGAAAACTGTTCGATGCTTCGTCCGGCTTATGCTGTGGAGTATGACTATTTACCAGCAACTCAATGTTTTCCCACACTGATGACCAAGAAAATTTCCGGGTTGTTTTGTGCAGGACAAATTAACGGCACCACTGGCTACGAAGAAGCAGCAGCCCAAGGAATTGTTGCGGGAATTAATGCTGCGCGGTTGGTTCGCGGTCAAGAAATGATTATTTTCCCCCGTGAGCAAAGTTATCTAGGGACACTGGTTGATGATTTGTGTACTAAAGACTTGCGTGAACCTTACCGGATGCTCACCAGTAGGTCTGAATATCGCCTACTACTGCGGTCTGACAATGCCGACCAACGCATGACACCCCTGGGACGAGAAGTTGGCTTAATTGACGATCGCAGATGGAATTTATTTACCCAAAAACAAACCCAGATTACTACAGAAAAAGCCCGTTTATATGCTACCAGAGTCAAAGAACACGAAGAAATAGGCCAGGCGATCGCTTCTGCATCTGGTCAAGCAATTAAAGGTTCCATTACCCTCGCTGACTTACTCCGCCGTCCAGGATTTCATTATGTTGACCTCGAAAGTCATGGATTAGGCAACCCCCACCTCCAGCAAGCCGAGAAAGAAGGAGCAGAAATTGACATTAAATATTCTGGCTATCTAGCTAGACAACAAAATCAAATTGACCAGATTGCCCGTCAAGCACACCGCCAGTTACCTGCGGATTTAGACTACACAACAATTGATACCTTATCTAAAGAAGCACGGGAAAAACTCAGTAAGGTCAAACCGCTGACTCTCGGTCAAGCAGCACGCACTGGTGGCGTTAATCCGGCTGATATCAACGCCTTGCTAATATATTTAGAATTGCGTAAAACCAAGAACCAGTCAGAGTTTCGGGCGTTAGCTTAACTTAAACTTCATCAAGGTTGAGTATAGTAGATATGAAGGAGTTAGTATGATAGATGACATGACTTCAGTAATGGCATCGTCAGCGGTCTCCAGATTGAAGTTGAATTTAATACACCAAGCTACTAACTCTTCTAGTTGCAAGAGAGCTTGAAACCTTCTGCAAAAATCCTGATTTCCAGGTAATAGGGGCGGCATTGCCCCGTCCTGGCAGCCACAACCCAAAATGCCTTATGTTACAAGCAGCCAGAACCCATCTCATTATTCCAGAACCATCAGAGGACTTGATCACCAACGAACCTTGGTCGATAGAATTCTATGCTGATGGTTTGATGGATGAACTTTTTGCCGATATTGACGAAATTTTGGATGTTAGTGGGAATCTGCCTTCCCAAACTTTAAGGCATGGCAGTCGTACACCACGCATTATCGAAGAAACCTCGGCAAGCCATTGGTTTTCTCCATCAAGTCAATCTGCTACCGCAGTAGCTTCAGAATATGAGCATCTGTCAACTATTAATGTGCCGCAGATTGTCTTACCAAATTCCCTAACTCGCACAGGCAAAACGGTTCCTCAAGTGAGGAACAAGCAAGTGAGTACAGTTGTAGTTGACAAGCCTGGGGTAATTAGTAGACCCCTGAGAACTAGGCAATCCTGGAAAAAACTGTTGATTGCTGGAACAACTATTGGTGTGGCCATCGCTGGGACAATTTACTTGGTAAACTCTGGATTGCTGATTCTGTTTACTTCCAAATTAACCCAGCCAGAACTTTATCTACAGCAGACCCAAAGACAGGTAACTACCAAGGTAGATGTCCAAGCAGAGTTAGTTAACTATATGCTGGGAGCGCTGGCAATTATCGAGAAACAAGGGGAAGCCAGTAATCGCCAATTTGGTAACACCAGATTCAACAATCGCGGAATTTCCAACCCTTCAAACTTAGCTGTAGCTAGCAATCAATCCATTGGTGATTTAGCGCCACCTCTAGCTGCTAACAATGCATCACCCACAAACCGTTCTACAAGTGTCGTCGAGCGCATTTACGTTCCTGTTTATCAAGCGCCTTCGCCCATGCGCTATGCGCCACCAGCTACTCCTGGTGCGGCAACACAAACGTCACAGGTAGCAAAGAATCAATCTGATGCCGTGAAAACTGCCATGAACACAGCGCAACCGCCAGCCAAGCCTGCGGATGTGAATATGGTAGCCTCGGCCGTGCGTCCAGAATTGAAACCTGTAACTGTACAATCTGCACCAATTACCGTGCGACAGCAACCCGCGTCTTTACCTGGATTGCCAGTGGCCCCACTACGTCCAGCAGTACCTAGTCAACCTGCACCAGCAGTTACTCAGCAACAGGCATATGTACCCATTTCTGCCGCAACTGTTGCTAACCATACCTTAGAGGGGTTAATGGAATTAGGTGAGAAATCCGTGGCTTTATTTCAAATTGAAGGTGTAACTCGCCGGGTAAATATGGGAGAAAGCATTGGTGTCAGTGGTTGGACGCTAGTTGATGTGAGTAATGGTGAAGCGATCGTTCGTCGTAATGGCGAAGTGCGATCAATCTTTGCAGGGCAGAGATTGTAAAACTTGTAATGCTTTGGAGCTAGCTTGTCTTACTTTCATCTTCAGGCGTGCCTATCTGGGGTAATTTACAATTGATTTTGTAGACTGCGGCTGCATCTACTCAATATTGTTTATGAAATATTTTTTTGCCGAGATAGCTATGCTGAATTATCTCTAGCATAGAGAGTGTATCATTGATACTAGTTAATTAGTCAATAATACAGAAACTTTTCAGATTTTAGCTTCTTTGGTAATGTCCATTTAACCTGGTTTATACAGATAAAAAACAATGTGCTGACGGGGTGAGGAATCTTTGTTGGTATTTTCCGCATCCTGTCAAAACTCAGCATATTGGAGAGGTCAATTTAAGCGATCGCTTTACTAGTTGGTATATTTGTATAAGTAGGCTTAATACCTGCTCTAACCATCATGAATTACGAAGCTACATTTAAAGAAATTGCATCTGAAGTGCAGTTATTCCAAAAAATTGAGCAAAAAGAAAGATTTATTTTTGTCATTGGTGCATTGACATCTCGGTTGATTAGTTTGCATAAAGCCGCCGAAATCATGGAAATGGATACAGAGATGTTTTTGAAACTTTTAGAATTAATGGGTATAGATTTCTCTTATCTTACTGTTGAGGATATCTCTAGAGAGCAAACCTGGTAAGCTTAATGAAGATAGTATTTAATTCTTCCCCATTGATATTTTTATCTAGGCTAGATTTTCTTCATTTATTTCTTTCCACAGAATCAGAATTTTTCTTGCCAAAAACTGTTGAAGCAGAAATTAATTCTAAACAGGATAAATCATCTGAATCTATTAATATCCTAATCAGCAATCAAAAATTAATAGTTAAAAAAGTACAGTTAGCATCTTTAGCTAATAGATTACATGAACGTTTAGGAATAGGAGAATCGGAAGCAATTACTTTAGGGGTAGAATTACAAACTGATTATATAATTCTGGATGATTTTGCAGCTAGAAAAGAAGCAATAAGATTAGGCTTAAATGTTAAAGGTACTCTAGCTGTTATTCGTAAATTACAAATTGAAGATAAAATTATGATTCCTGATTTAGATATACTGTATAAAAAAATAATAGATGTTAATTTTAGAGTAAAACGGGAAATTTTTGATAGTGTTTTTGAAGATTAAAAATTACCCTTGTGGTGTCTAAAAAGGGTTGGCGAACTAACCTGTATAATCGCTGTAAATGCCTGAAGATGTGCAATTGATGATTGCAAATGCTAGGTAGGTAGGTAGGTAGGTAGGTAGGTAGATAAATACGTGTACTAATATTAAGCGATCGCACCCTCATATCAAAGAATGCGATCGCCTGGGCGCAACGAAACTGAGATTACTGATCAACCACCAGCCACAGCCGGGACAATACTCACTTCATCACCATCTTTTAGGGGTGTATCTATCCCTTCTAAAAAGCGAATATCTTCGCTATTAACATATAAATTTAAAAAGCGTCGCGGCTGTCCTTTTTCATCGCACAAGCGTGATTTGATACCAGGGCAGTTTTCCTCTAAGGAATCAAATAGTTCGCCAATGTTGGTACCACTACAGGTTAGGGTAGCTTGGTTATTGGTAAATTTTTGCAGAGCAGTAGGAACTAAAACTGTAACAGCCATAGAAGTAGAAATTTAGGAGTGAAAAGTCAGGAGTTAAGAGTCAAGTTAATAGTTGAAAGTTAGGAAAGAAACTCTTAACTCACAAGTTATAACTAAACGAGGACTTGTTGCCATTCTAAGCGGTCAAGTGTGCGAGAGCGCTCTAGGGCACGTTCAAAACTATCGAGTTTGGCATCAATTGTCAAAGGTTCGCCAACGTAGCCTTGGACAGCTTCTTGGGTTTTCAAACCATTGCCAGTGATATAAACCACGGTAGTTTCATCTGGGTCAATTTTGCCAGCTTCTACTAGTTTTTTCAGCACGGCAATAGTTGTACCACCTGCTGTTTCTGTGAAAATGCCTTCTGTTTCTGCTAGCAGCTTGATTCCTTCAATAATTTCTGCATCATTGACTGATTCAATGTTACCGCCAGTTTTTTGGGCAAGCTCAACAGCATAAACACCGTCGGCGGGATTGCCAATGGCGAGTGATTTAGCAATTGTATTCGGTTTCACTGGTTTAATAAAGTCGCGTCCTTCTTTGAAGGCTTGGGCGATGGGTGAACAACCTTCAGCCTGCGCGCCACTAAAGCGGACATCTTTAGCGTCTACTAAACCCACTTCTACAAATTCTTGGAAACCTTTATAAATTTTGGTAAATAGTGAACCAGATGCTAAAGGAGCAACAACATGATCTGGTAGTTCCCAACCTAATTGTTCTGCAACTTCAAAGCCCAGGGTTTTGGAACCTTCAGAATAATAAGGACGTAGATTAATATTGACAAAACCCCAGCCATGTGTATTGGCAACTTCCGAACACAGACGATTTACCTGGTCATAATTACCCTTCACTGCCATGAGTGTGGGACTATAAATTAAGCTCCCCAGGATTTTACCAGCTTCTAAATCTGCGGGAATAAATACACAACAATCTAAACCGGCGTGGGCGGCGATCGCAGCTGTAGAATTTGCCAAGTTACCAGTGCTAGCACAGGAAACAGTAGTAAAACCTAATTCACGTGCGCGGCTCAGAGCCACTGACACCACCCGATCCTTAAAGCTAAGGGTGGGCATATTCACAGCATCATTTTTGATGTAAAGCTTATTTAGACCCAGGCGACGAGCAAGACGGTGGGAACGTACCAGGGGAGTCATACCTGTTCCCACATCAATCACATTGTCAGTTGCAACAGGCAAAAAGGGACGGTAACGCCAAATTGAATTGGGCCCGGCGGCTATTTTTTCACGGGTGATGGTCAGGCGTAGCTCACTGTAGTCGTATTTGACTTCCAGTGGCCCAAAGCATAATTCACAAACATGACTGGCTTGGAGTTCGTATTCCGCGCCACATTCCTTACACTTCAAAGCTTTTAAAGTGGCGTTTGTTGTTTGGGTGTCTTTAGTTATTGCCTGAGTCATAAATGAAGCCTTCCCTGTTTGTCAGTCAACTGTCGCCTGATAGTAACACGAGTAAAAATACCCGTCAAACATACCCGACAAAAATAGTCGGGTATTGTTAAGTAGTTAATCTCACACTCAGGTGTAACACTGACTCAAACCCTTAGATAGAGCAGTCAAACAGGGATGACACACCATTAGTCAGAGGAGAAGGGACTTCTGACTTTTTAGGATGGACGGGAGAACACAAAAGCTTTGAAGTACTAAGAGTAGAGACTGATTTTTGTTAATCTCGACTAGGCGATCGCTCTGAGTAATCAAGGCACAAAACAGGAGCCATCCCTATGACAATGACAGGACTAGATATCTTCGATACAACAGTTCAGACGACAATTCCTTGGGTAAATGACTTGTGTAATCAGTTGGGCTGGGAAAGTAAACACCAAGTCTTTCAGGCGTTGCGTGCCACATTACACGCTCTGCGCGATCGCCTGACGGTAGCAGAAGCAGCACATTTAGGAGCGCAATTACCCATTCTCTTAGGGGGATTTTATTACGAAAACTGGCGACCTGGCGCAACTCCCACTAAAGAAAGGAATAAAGAAGCATTTTTACAGCATATCCGTGATTATTTCCGCAACATTGACCCCGAAGTTGATGCTGAACGGGTTGTGCGTGCGGTATTCCAGCTACTTTCTGAGCGAGTTACTCAAGGCGAAATTGAAGATGTGATTAATATGATGCCGCCGGCTTTGCGAGAACTCTGGCCTGAAGAAGTCCGAGCTTAAACTTTTGATTTCTGCTGACGTTCGTAAATTGGTAAAAAAGCGGTTGGCATATTGAACCAACTGCTTTTTAATGTAGCTAAAATTATGGATAAATTTTCTTAACTTACCCCTTGCTGTCATGACTACAGTTAGCGAATATTTATTCCATCGATTAGAAAGCTTAGGTGTCCAACATATATTTGGTGTACCCGGAGACTATGTACTAGATTTAATGGATGTCTTGAATCAAACTCCCATCAATTTAATTTGTAATTGTAATGAATTGAATGCTGGCTATGCCGCAGATGCCTATGCACGAGTCAGAGGTTTAGGTGCAGTTTGTGTTACCTACGGTGTTGGTGTTTTTAGTTTAGTTAATGCCGTAGTTGGTGCTTATGCGGAACGAGTTCCCCTGGTAGTAATTAGTGGTGCGCCTAACAGTTCAGTGAAAAAAAGTAACTTGCTTTTGCATCACACCACGGGAGACTATAATCTCCAGCTTTCCATTATGGAAAAAATCACAGTTGCTGCCGTCAACCTTACGAAAGCCAGTCAAGCAGCGAGTCAAATTGATCAAACCCTGGCGGCTTGTCTTCATTACAAACGACCTGTTTATATCGAAATTCCCTTAGATTTAGTTCATCAACCTTGCACTCTACCGGAAACTCAACCACCCTCGTTATTCAAGTTAAACAATCCTGAAACATTACCAGAAGCTTTAGA
The DNA here is from genome assembly GCF_963920895.1 of Anabaena sp. CCY 9613. NCBI lineage: Bacteria > Bacillati > Cyanobacteriota > Cyanophyceae > Nostocales > Nostocaceae > Anabaena > Anabaena sp. CCY 9613. Next base: position 62,217 of record NZ_CAWUDE010000016.1, on the reverse strand, counting down.
AGAAGCAGTAGAAGAGGCAGTTGACTTATTAGAGAAAGCACAGCGTCCCGTAATTTTAGCGGGTGTTGAATTTAATCGGTTTCGGTTACAAAATAAACTGCTGCAACTTTTAGCAACTACTGGTTATCCCCTCGCTACCACCATGCTGGGTAAATCTTGCATTTCGGAAATGCATCCGCAATTTATTGGTAACTATGTAGGAGCTTTAAGTCGGGATGATGTGAGTCAACGTATCGAAACGGCTGACTGTATATTGTGTCTAGGCGCGATTATGTCTGATATGAATTTGGGAGTATATACAGCTAACCTGGATGAGCGTAAGTTAATTAATGCCAATTCAGAGAAAGTCAAAATTAAGCATCATTTTTATCAACCTGTTTATCTCGGAGATTTCATTGATGGTTTAATTGCCAAGCTTCAGAAAAAAGACAGTGTAAATTTGGAAATCACTCCAGCTTCAGATGTACTTTTTAAAAGTTTTATTTCCCAACCTGAAAACAAACTGACAAATCGGCGCTTTTATGAACGCATCAATCATTTTCTAGAAGATGGTTTTATTGTAATTGCTGATACGGGAGATGCAATTATCTCCACAATGGATTTATTAATGCCTCAAAAAACAGATTTTATTGGACAAGCCTTTTATTTATCCATTGGTTATTCTATTCCCGCCTGTTTGGGTGCAGCGATGGCAGACCCTTATCGCCGCCCGATGGTTTTTGTGGGAGATGGAGCTTTTCAAATGACGGCTCAAGAATTATCCACGATTATTAGATATCAACTCAACCCGATTATTTTCCTCATTAATAATGATGGTTATACCATTGAGCGCGTAATTCAAGATGGCCCTTATAATGATATCCAACCTTGGAAATATCATCAAATGCCGCAAATTTTTGGCGAAAGTTGGAGTTGTGAAGTGACCACAGAAGGCGAATTAGAAGCAGCTTTATCCCAAGCTAAAGCTAATACTGACTGTGTTTCTTTTATTGAAATTCACCTCGATAGATTTGATTGTTCTCAAGGATTAACTCGCCTTGGTAAAGCTGTAAGTAAAAAGCCTCACACCATACCAATAAACCAAACGAGAAACTCAGATGTAGTTGGACTTTCTTAATTACGTATCGCTAAAGCGAAAGCTTCGCTAACGCGCAGCGTTTCCGATAGCGCAGCGTAGCGTAAAGCCTAACGGCATAGCTGCGCTTAGAGCCATAGGAAATATTACGAATTAAAAATTAGCCCCCACTCACAGGTGGAATTAGTACAACTTCATCGCCATCTTGCAGCAGGCTATCTGGTGCAACAAATATTAAATTAATGCCAAAACGAGTGATATCGCGCCATTTAGTCAGTTCTGGGTGTTCAGCAATCAGGCGATCGCATACTGCGCTGACTGGTGTATCCTGGGGCAATTCCAGTATCAGTTCTGGCACACCATAGGCTTCTTGATAAGCTGCGAACAACTTGACGGTAACTGTAATTGTAGACTGGGACATAAAAAAAATGAGAATAGTCTGGGATTTACACCCTAGACTAGAGTCAAGAGTGAAACTTGTAATCTATTACTCATAGCTTAAAGCTTTTGTACTCAGCATAGCTGGGCTGTTTCATTTTTTCAAAGCCTTACAGGTTAATGGGCAATCAAATGATATGCTATGCGATAAGCGCGGTAGCGTGCCGGAGGCTCTAGCCATGCCCTCCGGGCTTATCGCCTCCGGTAGGCGCTTTGCGCCATCGCCTCTAGCGCTGCACCCTGCGTCATTGCTCTCAAAAATGTAACAGAGACTACTTCTAGATTGACATAAATCTATGTCTGGGGAATTATGAATCCAAAATCAATGCTGCTTATACTTCAACTCAAGTAGGCAACTACTTAATACGTAACAAACTCCTCCATGTAGGGCATTCAGATTAGCCAATCTGGTGAGAGCATCTCAAAAAATCTGCTCTAATTTTTGGAAATCACGCTGCACCTCAAGCCACAAAGCCTTATTGTTAGGGTCTGTCTTGAGGGCTTTTTTGAGGTAAATCCTGGCTTTTAACAGTTGATTTTCCGAAATTAAAGCCCGTCCCCAAATCTGATAAGCAACAGCTTGCCATTGGCGCACTTCTGCATCTGTGGGTAAACGTGCAGCCAAAGCTTCCGCGAGAGCGATCGCTTGGGGAAATCTTCTTTCTTTTAAAAACCGTTGCAATTGCTCATAAGTCTTCCACTTGAGCCGCTGTTCTATTTCTCCAATGTTGGGCGGCTTGGGTGGTGGTGGTTTTTCAGCGGTTACAGTGGCTGCTGGTGTTTTTTCTGGGCGGGTAGCATTTGTCTGGTCATGCCCAGACGCATAAGATTGACTTGAAGGTGGGGCTATCTCCTCGGAAGGTACTACTGTTAAAAGGAGTCTGTAAGCCTCTGTCAAAGCAATAAACTTATCTTTAGCTCTTATATCGCTGGGATTGATATCGGGATGATATTGCTGCGCCAATCGCCTGTACGACGATTTTATGTCAGCAAACGAAGCGCCCGACCTTAAACCTAATAAACGGTAGCAATCTCCAAGATCCATTTTGATCTATCAGCTATCTAATAATTAGCTTTCGGCTATGAGCTTCCAGCCTTAAGGTTTTAATTATAAAGACTAATTGAATAATTGATGGTTCAATAGTGACGGTTTTTTTTGGGGCTGGGGATTGGGGAACTAGGGACTCCTTCTAGGAATAAAGAACAAAAGGGAGATGAGGGAAGGGAGAAAATGACCCTATTCCCTACTCCCTACTCCCCATTCCCCTCTTCCTACGGTCGTTCTTCAATCACACGGTCAATTAACCCGTATTCTTTGGCTTCAGCCGCAGACATGAAAAAGTCACGATCCATGTCTTTTTCAATCTTGGCTAAAGGTTGACCAGTCTTTTCTGCATAAATGCCATTTAGTTGGTGACGAATCCGCAAAATTTCTCTGGCTTCAATTTCGATGTCACTGGCTTGTCCACGGGTACCACCGGAGGGCTGGTGAATCATAATCCGGGAATGAGGCAATGCCATGCGTTTACCTTTGGTGCCAGCTGCCAACAGAAATGATCCCATAGAAGCGGCTAAACCCACACAAATTGTCACCACATCTGATTTGATGTGTTGCATGGTGTCAAAAATTGCCATACCAGAGGTAACCATACCACCGGGAGAATTGATGTATAAATAAATATCCTTACCTGGATCATCTGAGTCCAGATACAGCATTACAGCAATAATTTGGTTAGCAATTTCATCATCGACATCTCGCCCCAAGAAAATAATTCTTTCCCGGTAAAGGCGATCGTAGATGCTAATCCAATCTGTATATTGTCCGCCGGGCATCCGGTAAGGAACTTTAGGCACGCCTATAGGCATTTTCGTTACTCCGCTTGTAATTTAATGGGGATATGAGCCAGTTCTCAACTCAGCACTTTTAAAAGGGACTAGAGGCTAGTTTTTTACTCAGCATTCTTTTAAAGAACACTGGCGGGTAATGGGGGATTGGCGAGTTCTTCTTTTTCAAATACTCGGTCAATCAAACCGTATTCCTTAGCCTCATAGGGAGTCATGTAGAAGAGACGATCCATATCTTTGGTAATTTTTTCTGGTGCTTGTCCGGTAGTCTGCGACAAAATATCAACCAACGACACTTTATTCACCAGAACTTCTTTTGCCCGAATTTGAATATCCGTTGCTTGACCTTGGGCGTAGCTCTTAGGTTGGTGCAGGATAATAGAAGAGTGGGGCAAACTAGCGCGACAGCCTTTTGTGCCAGCACTGAGTAACATTGCTGCCATACCCATTGCCGAACCAATACAAATGGTGTGAATGGGAGGCTTAATATATTTCATGGTGTCATAAATGGCGAAGGCTTCGGTTTCAAAGCCAATAGGTTCGCCACTGTAACCGGAGGTTCCCGTCGAGTTGATATAAATTTTTATCGGCTTCTCTGGGTCGTCTGACTGCAAATACAGCAATTCGGCGATAATCAATTCTGTAACCGCAGGAACCAATGGCATTCCCAGATAGACAATTCGTTCCTTCATTAACAAGGAAGGTAAATCTGGTGGCGGTGTCCGGTAGAAGTTATCACCGTAATAGGGGGCTTGAACAGCCTTGATGGGGGAATTGTCCATAGCAACTGAATCGCCTGAAACTATGCCGTTAACTGTAATACATCCTAACGCGATGCTAGTTGACATCAAGTGCGGATTTCTCGCTAATTTAGTTATTAGTCATTGCTCATTAGTCCCCAGTCCCCAGTCTCCAGTCCTTTATCCCTAATTTTTCCGTAGTGCTGATGTGGCATTTTGAAGTTATTTATATAGATATCCTAACTAAGAACTTTGGTTTATGAAGGTTAATTTGCAGCCTACCTTGAATGATGCTAATTTGGACGCTCGACAATCGAGTAGTCAACGTCAGTTGTCAATTGCGATTTCGGCGATCGCGGAGGTTCAAGACCGTAATGTACCGTTGAATTTATGTTTAATTCTTGACCATAGTGGTTCGATGAATGGGCGACCACTAGAAACTGTCAAGCAAGCAGCGAATAATTTAGTTGATAAACTCAAACCAGGCGATCGCTTGAGTGTTGTCGCCTTCGATCACCGTGCTAAGGTCTTGGTACCCAATCAAATGATTGCCGACCCCGAACAGATCAAAAAGCAAATTAACCGCCTAGCCTCTGATGGTGGTACGGCTATTGACGAAGGTTTGCGGTTGGGAATTGAGGAGTTAGCTAAGGGCAAAAAAGAAACTGTTTCCCAAGCTTTTCTGTTAACCGATGGTGAAAATGAACATGGTGATAATCAACGCTGTTTAAAGTTTGCTCAATTGGCTACTGGCTATAATTTGACTTTGAATACCTTGGGATTTGGTGACAAATGGAATCAGGATATTTTAGAAAAAATCGCTGATGCTGGTTTAGGTACTTTGTCTTATATTCAACGACCGGATCAGGCGGTGGATGAATTTAATCGCTTGTTCAATCGGATTCAAACGGTGGGATTGACCAATGCTTATTTATTGTTGTCCCTGATGCCCAATATCCGGTTGGCGGAACTCAAACCCATTGCCCAAGTTTCCCCAGACACCATTGAGTTACCCATACAGCAAGAAGCAGATGGACGGTTTGCTGTGCGCTTGGGAGATTTAATGAAAGATGCAGAGCGGATAATTTTGGCTAATATTTATCTGGGACAGTTGCCCGAAGGTGAACAGGCGATCGCCAATGTCCAAGTCCGCTACGATGACCCGGCGCAAAATCAGATGGGGCTATTTACAGCCAATATCCCAGTGTATGCTAATGTAACTGGGGTTTACCAACCGGAGATAGATCCCCGTGTGCAACAGTCTATTTTGGCTTTAGCCAAGTATCGACAAACTCAGTTAGCTGAGGCGAAATTGCAACAGGGCGATCGCATGGGTGCGGCGACGATGCTGCAAACTGCTGCGAAAACGGCCCTACAAATGGGAGATACAGGTGCAGCGACAGTGTTACAAACTTCTGCCACCCAACTTCAATCTGGTGGAGAATTATCTGATAGCGATCGCAAGAAAACCAGAATTGTCTCTAAAACCGTGTTGCAAGATAACCCTCCCCAATGAAAGTTCAATTGCTCTGTGCGCTAAATGATACCAATGTTGATGCGGCTCAATTGAGTAATCAACGTCAACTAGCAATTTCGATTTCGGCCATGGCTGGTGAATGTGACCAGCATTTACCACTCAACTTATGTTTGATTCTGGATAAGAGTGGTTCCATGCATGGTAAACCCATGAACACTGTAATTCAGGCAGTAGAGCAATTACTAGATCGGCTACAGCCAGGCGATTTGATTTCGGTTGTAGCCTTTGCTGGTGCGGCTGAAGTCATTATTCCTAGCCAACCAGTCCAAGACCTCGAAGGTATTAAAGCCCAAATCAAAAAAAAATTGAAAGCTGGTGGCGGTACCTCCATTGCCGAGGGTTTACAACTGGGAATCACAGAATTGATGAAGGGGACAAAAGGTGCTGTGTCCCAAGCTTTTTTACTCACCGATGGTCATGGTGAAAGTAGTTTGCGGATTTGGAAGTTAGAAATTGGCTCAGATGACAATAAGCGTTGTCTGGAACTTGCCTCCAAGGCTACTAAAATCAACCTGACTATCAATGCTCTTGGTTTTGGTAATGACTGGAACCAAAATCTGTTAGAAAAAATTGTTGATGCTGGTGGTGGTACTTTAGGCTATATTGAGCGTCCAGAACAAGCACTAGACCAGTTTCGCCATTTGTTGCAGCGCATTCAGTCTGTGAGGGTAACAAATGCCCACTTGCTGCTTTCTTTGGTTCCTCATGTCCGCCTAGCAGAACTTAAACCCATTGCCCAAGTCGCCCCAGATACCATTGAGTTAGTAGTACAGACAGAACCTCATGGTGGCTTTACTGTGCGCTTGGGAGATTTGATGCAGGATATGGAACGGGTTGTTCTGGCGAATATTTATCTAGGACAATTACCAGAAGGCCAACAGGTGATTGGACATGTGCAAATCCGCTATGATGACCCAGTGGCAAATCAGCAAGACTTGGTTTCTCCTATGGTGCCCATCTATGCAGATGTAGTACGGGCATATCAACCTGCCCCCAATCCCCTAGTGCAAAAATCGATTTTGGCATTAGCTAAATATCGACAAACTCAGTTAGCCGAAGCGAAATTAAATCAAGGCGATCGCACTGGTGCCGCAACAATGTTACAAACGGCTGCGAATACTGCCTTACAAATTGGAGATCAAGGTGCAGCCACAGTGTTGCAAAGTTCTGCTACTCGTCTACAAGCTGGGGAAGAACTTTCGGAAGCAGACCTCAAAAAAACGAGGATGGTATCAAAGACAGTTTTACAAGATTGATAGGGTATGGGTTAGGTGTTTTTCCTGACCCCAAAATAAAAAATAATTATGAAACTTTCTTCCATCTAGTTATTATTTTTTATGACTACAAATGTGCAAACAAATTTTTATGTGAACGCTTTAAAATTTCCTATTTTTGATGAAAATTGTTCAAGAAATATCTTTAATTAGTGTTGGTAACTTTGAAGAATCAAATGATTGGTCTATCATTCGCGCTGAAATCCGTGATGCTATCTCTCTAATTGTGCATCCGCCTGGTACATCCAATTTTAAAATTAACCCCATAAGGCATGGTAATGGTGTCAAGCCAATTAAGGAAGCTTGTATGATTGCATTGAGAGATAGATTTGGCTGGAGGCTGGAAACTCCCATCAAATATGCAACCAAATCACCAGGAAAAGTTGATGCAACAAAGGTGATTGACAATTATCTTTTCGCTCTTGAGTGGGAAACAGGCAATATTTCTTCAAGTCATCGAGCAGTCAATAAAATGGTTCTCGGATTACTACGTGGAGTTTTTTTAGGTGCTGCTTTAGTACTTCCAAGCAGAAAAATTTACCCTTACTTAACGGATAGAATAGGCAATTACGAAGAGTTAGAGCCATACTTTGATGTTTGGCGGGCAGTTCAGATTACAGAGGGTTTTTTAGCAATCTTTGTAATTGAACATGATCAGTTGGATAGCAATGTACCGACCCTAACTAAAGGCACAGATGGCCGGGCGTTGATCTGAGGTTTCCTGCTGGCGTAGCTATGTTGAGAAAGGAATTGGTAGTTGTGATACATTTATTTGGCGCTGCTTCATTTTTTTGCGTCCCCTTGCTGATTCCCATCGTTCTATAATTCCGTTAGCCAGGTCGGTCAATCGTTCTACTGCTGGATCTGTATCCCCAATTTCTGAACCAATCCAGTAACGTTGTAGCTTTTCGGCGGCATAAAATGTAGTACCAGAGCCTCCAAATGGGTCAACCACAATTTGACCAGGATGAGATGCCATTGCAATAATTCGCTCTAGCATAATGGGAGCAAGTTCGTTGGGAACTCGTTTTTTGTGCTGGCGATGCCGAACTGGTGGAATGTCAGTCCAGATTTCTTCTGTTAATGTCCATAAATCTTCAGTAAAGTCAGCATCAGAAGCATCTTCCCAAACATCTTCTGGTGCATCCCAAACATCCATTAAGTTAATACCTTTTTCGTTGAGTTTTTGGCGATGTCCGCCATAGTCACGAATTTCTCCACCGCAATGGCGACAAACTTGAATCGGTGTGTAAACTTTGTTGAATACGGCTGGTTCCCCTTTGGTGTAATAGAGTAGTCCGTAGTGAGCCGGAGACATCTTTTTACCTCTGGGAAAAGCCTTAGGCATTCTACAAGCAATCCAATGCCGAAAACACATGCCGTTCTGATTGAGGAATGCACCATACTCTATGCACCATTTGGGCAAATTGAATATAAATAAACTGCCCCCAGATTTAAGCACTCGGATACTCTCAGTCAGCCACTGTTGCGACCATATTAAATATTGATCCGCCTTCATGCGATCGCTTACACCCGTACCATATTCTTTACCAAGATTAAAAGGTGGGTCAGCAAATATGACATCTACAGACTCGTTAGGCAATGCTGATAGAACTTGCAGACAATCTCCCTGATAGAGAATTCCATATTCACTCTCATACACTGGATGTAAATCTTTTTGAGTTGCAACATCAGTTGCAATCAACTGAAAAGGGAGCATTAATTTAACCTTTAGTGCTTTATTGCTTGAGTTTATAAACTCTGTTAACAATTGTCAATAGAGTTTGGATCAGAAGTTGTACTACGAGGTTGATAAGGTTTTCCAGTAGGCTGATTTCTATATCTCTCAACTTCAGCAACTTCTATGTAGTAATAGCGCCCAAGTTTGCAAGCTATGATTTGACGGTTTTTGATTAAGTCATGTACTCGCTGACGAGTTACACCAAGTAACTGGGCAGTTTGAGTTATGGAGAGTAATTCAGAAAGATTGTGAGAACCAGGGTCTGTCATACTTAACTATTTACTTTTTTTTCGAGCTTTCCACGTTCCACCGTAAACATAAAATGGGTTATTTTCATTGACACTAGGCCAACATTTAGGACAAACAAAAATCCAGTCGCCTTGTTCTTCAAACTTTACCCTATATAAAATCGGTGCAGGTTGACTACACCGATGGCAAAATTTGATTCTAATTGCACCTGACATTTCCCTCACGCCAATGCTGAAGCTTGGGGTTTGGCAAAAATCATGCGTCCGGCGGAGGTTTGCAAAGCACTGGTGACGACCACTCTGAGTTCACCACCTACATAACTACGACCTTCTTCGACAACAACCATTGTGCCGTCATCAAGGTAACCTACTCCTTGACTGGGTTCTTTGCCTTCTTTGAGAATCTTTAGGTCAAGATTATCACCAGGTAAGTAAGTAGAACGCACAGCATTTACTAAGTCATTGACATTTAAAACAGGCACTTTTTGCACACTAGCGACTTTAGACAAGTTGTAGTCATTAGTTAACAGTGTCCCGTTGATTTCTTGGGCAAAGCGCACCAATTTGGCATCGACTGTAGCAATATCTTCGTAGTCAACAGGGTTAATCAAGATGCGATCAGGGTAATCTTTTTTAACGCGGGTGAGAATCTCTAATCCGCGCCTTCCCCGTACCCGTTTTTGGTCTTTGCTAGCATCGGCTACTTGTTGCAATTCCTGTAAGACAAATTGGGGGACGATGATTTGTCCTTCCAAAAATCCGGTTTCTAGTAGGGCTTCAATCCGGCCATCAATAATGCAACTGGTGTCTAAAACTTTGGTGTGGGCAGGTTTTAGTGTACCTTCTACTACCATTGTTTCTACGGTGTTGGGATTAATGAACCGCAATAAACCCCGCCCGTGGGTATCTGCTAAATTCATTCCTGTCACGGCCAGTAAAATACTGCCAACAACGGCTACTAAGGGCTTAATAAAGCCAAAGTCTGCGGGGATGGGGAGCAAAAATAATGGGGCTAGCATTAAGTTAGCAAGTAGTAACCCAATGACTAAGCCAATGGCGCGAGTTAAGATCATCTCCAGGGGCATTTCTCGGACTTGTGCTTCTAGGCGCCGATATGACGTTTGGAAACTCAATCCGACTGCACCACCAATAATGGAAGCAAAGACGGCGACAACTAAGCGTAAAGCTTCTAAGTTTGTCACCCCATCTAGCGCGCCATCAGGTAGTAGTTCCATGCTGTAGAACCCTATTCCTGCGGCTGCCAGGATAAATGAGATAATAATAATTGCATCAAGCATGGTTGTGTTGTTTTCCTGCGATTGTGTGACCCAATAAAGTCAAGTATTTTTCATTTCGTCGGTAAAAGAGATTGATCAATATTGACTTACACTAGGGTTTTAAGCAGGGAATATCTGCAAATATTATAACCAAAGTGTTTTCTCTTAATATTTTTCATTATTTTGTTGTAAAACAATAAGAATCTCTAAAAAAATATTTATTTCCGCTGTTGGTAATTTTTAGTTGGGTTGATTAATTCTGGCGCATAATGAATCAAAAATTGAATTTTTTTGGCATACCAAGTTCTGCTTATGTACATATTCCTTTTTGCAGAAGGCGGTGCTTTTATTGTGATTTTCCTGTATCTGTAGTGGGCGATCGCCTGCGAGGTGAAACATCTGGTACTATCTCCCAATATGTAGAGGTGCTATGCCAAGAAATTGCCATGTCACCAAATTATGGTGAACCATTAAAGACAATTTTCTTTGGGGGTGGGACTCCTTCATTACTATCAATAGAACAATTACAACGGATATTAGCCACACTAAAGACACATTTGGGTATTGCTGGGGAAGTAGAAATTTCTATGGAAATAGACCCAGGGACATTTGATTTAGCACATATATTTGGCTACCGTAGCGTTGGTGTCAACCGGGTAAGTTTGGGGGTACAAGCATTTCAATCAGAATTGTTGCAAGTTGCTGGGCGATCGCACTCGGTTGTAGATATTCTTACATCTGTAGATTTAATTCACCAAGTCGAAATTTCCGAATTTAGCTTAGACTTGATTTCCGGGCTACCGCATCAGTCTTTGGATCAATGGCAGGATTCGCTGCACAAAGCAGTGGCAATGATGCCCACTCACATATCTATCTATGACCTTACCATAGAACCAGGTACGGCTTTCGGTCGTTACTACAAACCTGGAGATCAGCCATTACCAACGGATGTCAGCACAGTCAAAATGTACGAAATGGCGCAACAAGTTTTGACTGGCGCAGGTTATGAACATTATGAAATTTCTAATTATGCTCTTTTTGGACATCAATGTCGGCATAATCGGGTGTATTGGGAAAACCGCCCTTATTATGGTTTCGGTATGGGTGCGGCGAGTTATGTAGAGGGTAAGCGCTTTACTCGTCCGCGTAAGACTCAAGAATATTACCAGTGGGTGAAAGCAGGGGGTGTGATTGATTGTGAAGTGACTCCACCAGAGGAAGTATTGTTAGAAACTTTGATGTTGGGGTTGCGTTTGGCTGAAGGTTTGAGTTTAGCTGATTTATCAAACAAATTTGGGGAAGCAAAGGTAGAAGAAATTTATAGATATTTACAGCCTTATTTAGATCAGGGGTGGGTGAACGTTACCGAGGAAAGGTTGCAATTGTCTGATCCCCAAGGATTTTTATTTTCTAATGTAGTGTTGGCTGAGTTATTTGAGAAATTATCATAAAAGTGAAGCTCTGCCAAAACCTCTGGCGCGAAAGAATTGGCAAGAGCGATCTGCTTTGCAGCGGCGCTGAGTGCAAAGCACACGCTCCGCGAACGCTATCGCAACTAGAGCATTACCCTACATCATCATGGGCAAACCTGTTGAAGAGAAAATCTAGAGCATAGTTACGCAGTTGATAGTATTGGGGATCTTCCATAATCCGGGCGCGATCGCGTGGGCGAGAAAATGGTATTTCCATGACTTCACCGATTTTGGCGTGGGGGCCGTTGGTCATCATCACCAATTTATCGGCTAAAAATAGCGCCTCATCGATGTCGTGGGTAATCATCAATACAGTGCAGCGATTATCATTCCAAATTTTTAACAATTCTTCTTGTAATTCTTCTTTGGTAATTGCATCCAGCGCCCCAAAAGGTTCATCTAAAATCAGCACCTTGGGACGAATTGCCAAAGCACGGGCAATGGAAACCCGTTGTCTCATACCGCCGGACATTTGCAGGGGTTTTTTCTCCATAGCGTCAGCTAGTCCCACCATTGTCAAATTTTCCCGGACAATTGCCCTTTTCTCTGCTTCTGGCTTGTTGGGATAAACGGCGTTCACAGCTAGGTAAATATTTTCAAATGCAGTCCGCCACGGAAGTAGGGCATAGTTTTGAAACACCACCATTCTATCTGGCCCTGGTTGGGAGATTGGTTGACCTTCCAGTAAAACTTGCCCGGAGGTAGGAAAGTTAAAACCCGATACCATATTTAGCAGTGTCGATTTACCACATCCAGAGTGACCGATAACGCAGAGAAATTCACCCTGTTCTACATTTAAATTAACGCCATCAAGGACGGTGAAGGGGCCTTTCTTGGTGGGATAGACCTTGCTAACATCTTTAATTTCTAAAAAAGGTCTGCTGTTAATTGCACTTGCTGATGCTCGTTGCTGTCTATTGCTGGTGGTTTCGGTAGAACTCAATCTGCGGTTTTGCATGGTGGTGACAGTGGTATTTAAGTTTGTCGAGAATGGGGAGTGGGGAAAGGAAATTTTTGACCTCGCTTCCAAACCTCTCTCCTACGAGGATTCGGTCTATATCAATACAGTTCAGTTAGAGCTAAAAACCTTGCATAACTTGTGCAAAAACTCTTAGGACTTACGCAGACTCTACGTTTTCTTGGCGTTCTTGGCGGCTTGGCGGTTCAATAAATCAAGATTTTGGGCAATTTTTGCGTAAGTCCTGACTCTTTGAAACCCTCTTTCCTTCGTGTCCTTTGCGTCCTTATCCCAAAGGGAGAGGCTAGCGCCAATGCGGTTCGTTTTTTCTTAATTCAAGCAGCTCTTCTCGTCGGTCGGTCTAAGACGACTTCCGCAATGGAGAAATCACGTTTAATCTGCAAACTGTTGAGATAGGCTATGGGGTCGTCGCCGTTAAAAGGAGTGCCATCAAAAAGCTGGATGGGTTGGCGAGTATAGCTAATATCCAGACCTAATTCCCTGGCGGCGGTACTAAAGACCCGTACACAGCAGACCCGTTCTACAACTTCTACCCAGTTTCTGGGGAAAGGCGTGTCACCCCAACGCGCTAACTGACTCATAATCCAGATTTGTTCGGTACGGCTGGGGCGGTTGATGGCTGACTGGGCAAAAAACTGGTGGTGGGCGTAGTCCCTTAATGAATGGTCTAAGGGACTTCCAAGGTTATTGGGGTCTTGCAGTTGGATGTACTCCAAATCAGTGCTGACATAATCCCTACCTGCGACCATTCTTCTGACTTCTTCGGCATTTTCTGGCTGAGAACAATATTCGCAAGCTTCCAGCAAAGCTTTAGTCAAGGCAATATGGCTGTTAGGATACTTTTCTGCCCATTCTTCCCGCACACCGAGAACTTTAGCGGGATGTCCTAACCAAACTTCCAAGTCGGTAGCGATAGTAAAGCCTACACCTTCAACGGCGGCGCGGTAGTTCCAAGGTTCACCCACGCAATAACCGTCAATACTTTTATTTTGCAAATCGGCTACCATCTGCGCTGGGGGAATTGTCCTCATATCCACATCTAAATCGGGGTCAATACCACCTGCTGCTAACCAGTAACGCAGCAGCAAGTTGTGCATGGATGCGGGATGGACTACTCCCATGATGTGGCGTTGTTCGCGGGTACGCAGTAGGTAATTTTTAAAGTCTGGTAAGCTGCGAACACCTTGATCATAAAAGCGTTTTGCCAAGGTGATGGCGTTACCGTTGCGGGTCATGGTGAGGGCTGTGACGACAGGCAGGGGTTGGTTGTTATATCCTCCCAGTGTTAACCACATCGGCATCCCTGAAGGCATTTGGGCGGCATCTAAATAACCGCCTTTGATACCATCGACGATACCCCGCCAGCTAGTTTCCCGCACGAGATTGACTTCATCTAAACCATGCTTGGTGAAGAAACCTTTTTCTTTAGCAACGGCTAAGGGGGCGGAAGCTGTCAAGGGTAAGAAGCCAATTTCTAAGTTAACTTTTTCTAACCCATGACGAGAAACATCTGCGGTTTTGCGGGCGCGGAGTTTCTTAACTCGTTTTTGTTGGTTGAGGAAGTAAATCATCTCACTCCGCAAGCTGTAGTAGCTGGGGTGTTCTACTACTTCCATGCGTTTGCGGGGTCTGGGGATATCAACTTCGAGAATGTCACCAATTTTTGATTCGGGGCCATTGGTGAGCATGACAATTCTGTCAGATAACAGCACTGCTTCATCTACGTCATGAGTCACCATGACGGCGGTAACTTCATTTTCTTCGCAGATTTGCATTAACTGTTCTTGTAAGTTACCCCGTGTAAGGGCATCGAGTGCGCCGAAGGGTTCATCTAATAGTAGTAGTTTAGGACGAATTGCCAGAGCGCGGGCGATCGCTACCCGTTGTTTTTGTCCTCCAGATAACATACCGGGTTGTTTATCCGCATGGGGACGCAACCCCACCATATCTATATGTTTTTCGACAATTGCCTTCCGTTCAGCTGCGGGCATTCCCCGCATGACTGAATCCACAGCTAGAGTAATATTTTCTCGTACCGTCCGCCAAGGCAACAAGGAATAATTTTGGAATACCACCATCCTGTCTGGCCCTGGCTTGGTGATTTTTTGTCCTTCCAAAGTCACAATACCTTCACTTGGTAAATCTAAACCCGCAATCATATTTAATAAAGTGGATTTACCGCAACCAGAGTGACCAATTAGAGAAACAAATTCACCTTTTTTAATTTGCAGATCAATTCCTTTCAGGGCGATATATTGCCCACCACCGGTGAGATTAAATACTTTGTCAATTTGGTCAACAGCAACGAATACAGACATAATCAATTCCAAATTCAAAATTAAGTTTTGGGCGTTGGGCAATTTAATTTTGGATTGGGTTTTATCAAATCCAAAATCTGAAATCTCAAATTACCAGTCTCTACTTCTGTTCTGTTGGTAAAATCAGGTTTTGAATCCAAACCATCAATTTGTCTAGTATCAAACCCACACCACCGATGTAGACTAGTGCCAAGATAATTTCGCTGATGTAGTTGTTTTGGTAAGCATCCCAGATAAAGAAACCAATACCGACAATGCCTGACATCACGATTTCTGCGGCGATAATCGCCAACCAAGCTAAACCGATGGCAATTCTCAAACCTGTAAAAATATAGGGTAATGCAGCAGGAATGAGGATATTCAAGAAGTAGTCTTTCTTGGAAAGTTGGAGAACTTTGGCAACGTTGTTATAGTCTTGGGGAATTTCTTTGACACCTACAGCTGTGTTAATTAAAATCGGCCAAATTGCGGTGATAAAGATGACAAACAAGGCGGCGGGTTCGTTTTGTCTTAAAGCTGCTAAGGAGATGGGAACCCAAGCTAAGGGCGGTACGGTTCGCAATAATTGAAATAAAGGATCTAAAGCTTTAGACATGGTTTTATTCACACCAATCACAATGCCTAAACCAATACCAACCACAGCAGCCAAAGAATAACCAATAGCTACCCGTTGCAGACTAGCCAAGATTTGCCAAAATAATCCTTTATCAATGCCGCCTTTGTCATAAAAGGGATATAAAATCAAAATCCAAGTATCTTGTACAACCTTAATAGGCCCTGGTAATGTCGCGCCAGGAGTCCAAGAAAACAGTTGCCATAAACCGAGAAAGATGGCGATCGCAATCACTGGCGGGATAATATCAGGAAACTGTTTTTGCAATCGAGATATAAAACTGTTGTCTAATTTAGGGGTTGCTGTCCGGCGTTGAGCGACTGTCATAAACTTGGTTTTCCTAATAACTTGTACAGACGTTGTATGTAACTTCTCTAAACACTAACTTTCTTAATTTGCAGACTTTTGAGATACGCTTCTGGGTTCTCTGGGTCAAATTTTACGCCATCAAAAAATTCTTCTACACCACGAGATGTGCTTGTAGGAATATCAGCCGCAGCAATTCCGGCTTCTTTCGCTGCTTCTTTCCAAATATCTTCGCGGTTAACTTTATCGATTAATGCTCTTGCTTTAGCAGCATTATTCGTAATGTAATCTTTAGGCAAGAATCCCCAGCGCACACTTTCGGTGATGAACCACAAATCATGGCTCTTGTAAGGGTAAGAAACGCTACCTTTTTCATCTTTCCAATACAAAGCTGCCATTGACCTATCATCAATTTGGCGACCTTCTCCCATGTCGTATTTACCCATAAATGGGTCGATTAAAACATCAACTGGCACATTAAAATAAGCTCTTTGTGCCAAAATGTTAGCCATTTCTGTACGGTTATCAAAGTTGTCGCACCACTGTTGAGCTTCCATAATCCCTTTTAACAGTGCTTTGGTCGCTTTGGGATGTTGGTCAACCCAGTCAGCCCTCATGGCTAAATATTCTTCGGGGTGATTCTTCCAAATTTCTGCCGTTAATGCAGCCATGAAACCCACTTTGTCTTTGACGATGCGGAAAGGCCAAGGATCACCAGTGCTAAAGGCATCCATCGTCCCTGTTTTCATGTTGGCGACGGTTTGCGCTGATGGGACTGTGAGCAATTTCACGTCTGTATCGGGGTCAATACCACCGGCTGCTAACCAGTAACGAATCCAGAAATCTTGGTTAACGGCGGGGAATGTTTGGGCGGCTGTGAAGGGCGTGGGGGAGGCTTTGAGTTTGGAGAATAAAGACTTCGCGCCAGCTAAGTTTACGCCCATACCGCTACCTTGATGTTTGTTGGCGATGGCAATTCCATTACCATGTGTAATTAATTGACATAACACATACATAGGAATCTTGACATTGCCTTTAGTAATTAAACCTTCAGTAATTAAATGTGGCATAGGCATTTGCCATTGACCGCCATCAATTCCACCACCAGCCGAACCAATTTCTACGTTATCTCTTGCAGAACCCCAAGAAGCTTGTTTAGAAAGCTCTACATCGGTCAGTCCATACTTAGCAAAAAAGCCTTTTTCCTTCGCAATAATTAAAGGTGCAGCTTCCACAATGGGAATATATCCCAACTTAACTGCGGTGACTTCTGGTGCTTGCCCTGAATTGACATTAGCCACCGGTTCAGCAGTTATTGCAGACTGTGTACCTCCAGTCGTTTCTGGTGGATTTCCCAAGCAACCTTTAAGCAACACAGTACTTGCCGATGCTCCTGCTGTGAAGATAAATTTACGCCGAGAAATTTGATTAAAAAACTCTGTCATAGTAGCCTCTTGGGTTGAATTTAAAATTTTTGCAACAAGATAAATAATCAAGTAAAAAATTTTAAGTATACTAAGTAAGCCAACTCTCATTATTTCGTTGCCGAAATAGTAGGGTTGACTACTAAGTAAATAAAAATATCTGGAAAGCTTTAGTGTTACTTGAGCTTATCTTGGATGTCTTCGTTGTATTTGAATTTAGTTTACAGGTTTTATTATCAAAGTGGTGATTTTGAACAGGCAAATATTAAATAAATATTAGATTGGATATATAAGTAAAAATTTATAGTTAAAGCTAAAACCAGGTATATTGATTTGATATATCAGTTTTTATTAATGGTAAGCATTTATGGAAAACATAGTTTGCCTAACTAATACATATAGTAGAGAAGAATATATATCTGTGAAAGTCTGAGGAAAATTATTTTTTGCAATTATATTGAAAGGCGATTGCGCGGAGTGCAGCGCCAGAGGCGATCGCCTGCGACCTGCAAATAAGCTGATCGCCCCATATCCAATATCTTTAACACCAAGATTGTTCACCCGGAGGATTGTGCAGTAACTCACGAATATTAGCTTCAATCACCCGATACCCTACATTACCGTTGAGTTTCTGCCGTCCTTCATTAAAAATTAGGGTGGGGCTGACTGTAACTGTATGTTCTTTTACTAATTCAAAATCTTTGGATAGTTGTGCGTATGCTTCACCACTATCTATCTGAGTTTGGATAGCGGCAATGGGAAGTTTTAATTCCTCGGCAATTTCAAATTGTACTTTACGCTCAGAAACGTTTGCTAGTTGGGTGAAAAACGCTTCTCGAAATGCCCAGATGGCTTTTTCTAAAGTATCTCGCTCTACCAAACCCTTGACTGCTACTAATTGAATAGCATGGAGAAACAAATGACAAGATGTGGAAGAAGGTGGTGTAACTTTAGTCCAAATATCAGGATGAACGTTGATGTGATCAAACTTTTTCGCAACTTCCTGAATATGATCAGCGTATCCTTGCAATCGCCCCCTATCTCGCCATCGGTTCTCCAGTTTTTCCCTAGCAGTACCAAAAACAGGGACAAAGTGGGGTTCAATGGTAATCTTGTCCTGAAAGGTTGCTTTCAACTCATCCAGACGAATTTGAGCAATATAAGCCCAAATGCAAAGCACATCAGAAAAGTATAAAATACGAATGGGTTCCATATAGTTTTTAATCAATTTATTCTGGAAAAAATTCGGCTGATAAAACTTCTTTTAACTCGTAAGGACAAGTTTCTGGAAATAAATATACACCTGTTTCTCGTTCTGCGCTAATGGTAGCTAGAGGATAAACTTTATCTATAACTTCAGTCAGGATAGATTGCAAACTGGGATTTTCTTGTAGTAGTTGGTCTAAACGTAGACGTTGTTCTTTAATGGTTAATTGCCAACTTCGGGAACGTAGATTAGGCTGGAATTGCCATTTAAGTAAGTGCATGATTAATATTTCCAACCTACTGGCTAATTGTCGTTTTTCAGACCTTCCCATGTCGGCTATTTCTTCGGCAATATTCTGCCAATCTATTTGATGTATTTGTCCTGTTTTCAACAGATGTGCTTGCTGTTGTGTCCAAGCATAAAAATCATTTTCATAGCTAGCTTTGTTCATCATTGGCTTTCACCTACAGCTAAAAACCCAAGTCTGCTTTAGCTAATTCCGCAGCAGCGAATACTTCTGCATCGGGTTTTTCCTCCCAAGCAGGGTCACCGATTTCTGCATAGAAAGTTGCGTCATAAGGTCGCGTCTTGACAACAACCGGCATGGGAACGGCATGACCTAAAATTAAGGCTTGTTGTTTAGAGTCTAATTTGGACAACACTGACCGCAAACCACCAGCACCAGATACACCCGTAAAAATGGCATCGATATCTTTTTCATCATTCAGCAAGGCGGTGATGCGGGTACCAATTTGGGACATAACTTCATTATCGATCCCCGATGGACGTTGGTCTACTACTAGCAGCGTGACGAAATATTTGCGTAGTTCCCGGGCGATGGTACCAAAAATTGTACTTTGGACGATGGCTGGGTCAAGAAAACGGTGCGCCTCTTCAATGGTAATCATTAATGGCATCGGGCGATCGCAGGGATTTTTACTTTGAAGAAATTTATCGGCTTTCTGTACATAATGTTCATGAATACGTCTAGTAATCATGTTCGTCACCAACATATAAGAAAGCATATTTGATTGGGAACCAAATTCAATAACTACATTCTTCCCTGCTTCCAAAGCTTGGACAATGTTACCAATATAATTTTGCGGACACACACCCCGCATATATTTCAACGTATCCAAGCGCAAAAGTTTCCGCTGTAATGAGGTAATGGAACCTGGATGTCCTGGTTTCTCTTCGCAAAAAAGTTTGATGTCCTCGCTGGTCATATTAAACAATTGCGGAATCCAAGATTTACCAAACTCATTACACAAGATACTGGCGTTGTCTAAAGCCGCTTCCGAAAGTCCTAATTCTCGACTACATAACTTAATGTCTTCAACTTGGATTTGCTCATAACTCAAATACAGTTCTTGAGCATCACGTACACCTCGACGTTTTGTGGATGCGGGATCAAGGGTGTAGACTTCTACTTTACCAGGAAATAGTTGCTTTAAACCTTTGACGGTATTAACATTTTTACCTTCAGCAACTGCTTCCCATCCATACTCGGAGTGCATATCAAAGATTAAATTTACCGCTGCATTTTTGCGAATTACCCCAGCTAAAAGTAAGCGTGTGAGAAAGGATTTACCAGTACCAGATTTACCAAAGACACCATTACTCCGTTCCACAAAGCGGTTTAAATCGATACAAATAGGCACATCCATATCCAAGGGTTTACCGATGGAAAAATTGCGCCTTTGAGGATCATCTTCCCAACCAAAGACTCGGCGAAAATCGTCTACATTAGCGTCGTAAACTTGGCTAAAGTGGCTGGGAATAGTTTTAACTGGTAACAATTCCATTGTGGTGCTGGTTTGGGGTTGGAATGATGCTAAACCAGTTGTGGATGGTACGAAAGAATCAGCAGATTTGCCATTACTGTAAGACAAAGATTCATCAGATTCGGGAGTGAACATCAACATCGGTGCGAGGTTGATAGTTCCATAAGTACCACTACCAGCTAAAACTTCTCGTAAAAAAGTATCTTCCCAATTGGGGGGATTAGCAATAATCCGCGCGTTTGCAGTTCCCAAAGCCACATCTGTCAGCATACAGAAAAAGCGCGATCGCAGCCCTTGCACAACTAAAAATTTACCTACCCGCATATCTTCAACAGAAATATCCGGGTGTAACCTAACCTCTAGTCCCCCAGTCAGAGAACCTTGGATGACCGAACCTAATGGGTGTACCAAATTCATTTGATCAGTGACATGATTGTGAACGCGCTATCTTACGTTGAATTTTAGTTGTATGGGACAAAATTTGCTAAGTTCCCCATCCCCCCTTTGGGGAAGTCAAAAAACTGGATTCCCCCATCCCCTTGTCATCTAATCAATTTGAATAGAAGTCGGTGCGGTTCCCGTAGGCGATATGTCGATTAATGGTTTACGGAATTGAGCATACAGGCGATCGCGCCAAGCAAAGAATGGCTCATAATTAGGATTATCGGCTAAACCTGGTACTCCTTTACCGCGAATACTTGCGGGTAAATCTAGATAAGCCCCTTCAGGAAACTTCAGCAAAATTGATAACCCTGCTACTGCTAAGTCAGCTAAAGTCGGCTCATCTCCTGTTAAATAAGGACTATCCGCCAATAATAATGTTAAGGCTTCTAAGTCTTGTTTCAAGTCCGCGATCGCTGATTTAATCACATCTGGACTATAACCTACTCCCAAACCCAAAATAGTTAAGACATCCCTGGGTACTCCTCCCACTAGACTTTTAAATATATCAGGCGTGGAAGTGGGTAATAACGACTTGCGAAAATTTTGGTCTTGACTAATTGCAGAAAATAACGCTGTTCTACCTTTGTTACCTATTGACTCATCTGCCCATTCTTCCATTAATAAGCATAAACCCCTTTGTTTGGGATCTTTTGGTATTAGTGGGCGTTCAGGATACTCTAAGTCTAAATACTTAGCGATTTCTGTGGAGTCAGTAATATATTTACTACCGTCTTTTAACACTGGCACTTGTCTTTGTCCAGTTAAACGGAATAAATCTACCTGCCCAATCCCAGGTGTAACCTCTATTTTTCGATAAATTAGTCCTTTATAATCCAGGATTAACCTGACTTTTTCCGAGTATTGAGATAGTTCCCATTGGTATAATTCCAGCATATATTATTCCTGGTAACTGACTAATTGGACAACGCTCTCATTGTATCTTTAGTTTAAGTAATTTTCCTGGGCAATTTAATAATATATCTCCAAAGTTATAAATACATAAGTTAGTTTTTTGACAACTCAGAAATTTATGCAAAAATTTTATTTTCTCATTGATTAAAATATTAAATATTTATTTACTCAAATAATTGTTTATCATGATCATCTGCGGACACCAGAACACATGAAAACACCTCTTCACCTCTTCCCTATTTTCAAGTTAGGGGAGTTGATCACTTTTTGAGAATGATTCGCGGTTCATGGTTCCCAAAAAAAAGTATATTATTTTACATGATGCAGATATATTTTATTGTGGGTGATTAAAAAATCATATCTAGAAAATTACTTTGTTGGTAAAATTTGTTTCTTTCTTGACACTAGTTGTTTTAGTATTTATTACTCTAAAATTTGGTGTTCCAACTCTTTGAATGCAATACGCTAAAAAACTTCTGGAGTAAATTGCCGCAAATTAGAGTATATTGATATTCAGGCTACTAAGCACATAAATATTATCAGTACATGGTTAATTTAACCAAAAATATTAGTGCCTATTTTAGATATTGTGCTGATCAAAGTGTTATAAATCTTTATGTAACCTGTTCAAAATACAAGAAAAACAAAATTTATGAAGGCAGATTACAGCAAATTGTTAACAAAATTGGCTGGCACAGTAGGAATAGTTGGCGTTAGCATTCTGACTACTTTACCATCTGGGGCAAATGAGGCAATCAATACTTTACTAGCGCAAGCAGACACTGGGGTACTTAATCCTAGACCTAGTATTTTCAATGAGCCTCCCTATAATCGTGGGACAACGACACCTAGTCAAACCGCACCTACAACCCCGACTACTCCAGGGGTAACACCAACACCTACTCCTACTACTCCTACTCAACCGGAAGCAGGAACTACTGAAACTCAAGATAAAACTTTGTTGGCTTTGGCTGAGTCCAACGCTTCTTTTACAACTTTAACCAAGGCTTTAAAAGCTGCGGGATTGTCAGAAGCATTACAAGGCCAAGATAAATTAACAGTTTTTGCACCGACTGATGCGGCTTTTGCCAAGCTACCACAAGATGCTGTAAACGATTTGTTGCAGCCTGAAAATAGAGAAATTTTGGTGAAGCTATTAACTTACCATGTTGTTAGTGGCACAGTGTTATCGGGTGATTTAAAATCTGGAGAAGTAAAAAGCGTTGAAGGTGGCGCTATCACAGTCAAAGTTGATCCTGCAAATGGTGTGATGGTAAATGATGCCAATGTAGTTCAAGCAGATATCCAAGGTAGCAATGGTGTGATCCATGCTATTGACCAGGTAATTTTACCTCCTGACTTGTAAATTCTCGCCAAAAATATCTTTAACGAACCGAAAAATTAAGATATTGATAGGATAAAATGCCGCTCAGACTATGATTTGGGCGGTTTTTTTGAGGGATTTCCAGAAAATAAATGATCCAATTTGCTTAGATGAAATTTTTCTTTCTTCCCCCAACTCCCTACTCCTAAAATCATAGAACAGTAGCCAAAACATCTACCACAAGAGGGGTAATTCTGCGAAAGAAACGCAGATGAGCTTAACATAACTTTTTATAACAGTTTTGCTAGCTTGCTACCCGTTAGTAAGAATATGTGTCACAATCGTAGTTGAGAATTAATTCGGCGACAGCGTTTGTTTTTAGTATTGACAGGCTATTTCCTTGTGGTATTTACAGACTTCTCTCCGAAATCTAAGTCTCTACACTCTTGTGATTTTGGAGATATTCTATGTCAATTTATGTAGGCAACCTCTCTTATGAAGTTACCCAAGACGCTTTAACTTCGGTTTTTGCGGAATACGGTTCTGTAAGAAGAGTTCAAATACCTACTGACCGTGAAACAGGTCGTGTTCGCGGTTTTGCTTTTGTCGAAATGGGTACAGAAACTGAAGAAACAGCCGCTATTGATGCACTTGATGGTGCTGAATGGATGGGACGTGACCTGAAAGTAAATAAGGCTAAACCCAGAGAAGATAGAGGTTCCTTTGGTGGTGGTAACCGTGGTGGCGGTGGTAATTTCCGCAGTCGCTATTAAGCAAATAAGATTTATATAAGAGATAATCAGTGCTGTTTTAGCACATGAGTCTGATTTTATAAATTTAGGAAAGGCTCAAGCATTAATGCTTGAGCTTTCTTTGTACAAAGAATCCTTGAAAACACAATACTTTTTTGTAGAAACATGGTATTTCTACATATCTGTCATCTAGTTTGTCACGAAGAATATCGAAAAGTTAGAGGATACCCCAAAAATGGAGAAAACCTTGACCAGAGAACACTTCGAGTAATATAGCAGACAAAAATCCAATCATGGCAAAACGACCGTTCCAGTTTTCACTTTGGGGAGTGAATCCGAAACGTAGAGCATTAGGGTCTTCCGAAACTGAAGATGTCGTTTTCTTGATATCTGACATAATTAGTACTCTTAGCTTTTATGTGCCAAAATTGCCTGGCATGTAAATTAATGTAACAGATATTTACGGAAATGCAACATTAACTGAGGTAATTTCTGTATTTTCCTACCTGCGCGTATATCGATGTTTCACGCCAACGGGAAAATATTCTGCATCACCCATTGGGGCTAATGAAACTTGGGGCGTTTGATATTCTGGGGGAACGTAGTTAGCAAACTCGCTGTTGAGACGCAACAGTTGTGAAAGAATAGAAGATGCGATCGCTTGCTGTTTTGATTCACTAGGTTCTATACCTGGTGCTAACTCCACAACAATACATAAAAAGCGGTTCTTGTCAATATCTTCTTGAACTTGCAAGACAAATTTCCCTGTCACCCAGGCGGTAATTCCTGGTTGTTCTAATCCCACCGTGACATTTTCGGGATAGATATTGGCGCCAAAGTAGGAAACTGTAAAATTAGAACGTCCGAAGACGTAAACGAAAGGTAATGGATGTATACCTCGAATATCTCCAGTAATTTCTTGGTTTAACTGGCTTACAGGATCAAATCCCCACTCTGCCAAGAACTCAAGCATGGCATCATAACTAATAATCCCGCCAGTATCCATGATGTTATAGCGCACCAAGGGAACACCATTGTTTCCCGAAAACAGCAACGCGCCATCTTGCACTTCAAAGAAGCGACTCATGGGGTCATACTGTACCAATGTCGGTAACCGATATTCACCAAATAAAGCTTTAGCTGCATCTGGATGTATTGCAAAAAACCGGCGAATGCAAATACTCAAAGGTGTTTCATTACCCAACACACCTGCATCCGCAGTTCCATAGAGTGATGCAAAGTCATAGCAGGGATTTTGTGAACCCACTCTTTCACCTACTAAACTCCGCCATTCTTCACTGAAGACTTCTCCCGCTGTCACCAACTTAATCTGATATTGCGGCCAATCCATACCACTGGCGATACCAGTATCAATGACATCTTTGAGAAATGGTGGATACCCCAACAACACCACTTGTTCAAAAGCTGCGCCTAATTCTTGTACTACCCGGAGAATCTCTGCTTTATTGTTACCGGGGGTAATTACTGTCAGAGGATACCCTTTACTCGCCAGATAGCGACAGCAATTGGTAGTGAACATACCACCTACCCAAGTACCTAAGGTGAAACAAATCACAGCTAAGGTGCGTCTAGTATCTGCGTAGAAACTATCATGAAAAATTTGTTCAAATCGTGTAGCAATTTGCAACTCATCAGTAAAAAAACGGGGCCAAAATGTGGGTTTACCTGTGGAACCAGAAGAAGCAGCTATCATATCGCAGCTTGATAACTTACCATCGCGGCACAAGTCAGCCAAAGGATAACGCATTATATAATTTTCCTTGGCGATGGCAGGTAGTTGTTGAAAGTCCTCAAAGCTTTGAATAGCCTGGGGATTAATACCTTGCTCTGCTAAAAAAGCTTGATATGCAGGTACAGTAGCCGCCACATCGTAAAATAAATTTAAGGCTGTGGATTGGCTAAAATCTGCATCACGTCTTTGCAGTAGCGTTTCTAAGGGGGTAGATACAAAGTCTTCAAATGCTCTAATTGCTCGTTGTCCTTGTGATTTGCAGTTCATAATGTTGTCCGTATTGTAGCCATTGCCTCATCCTCTTCATTCCCAATGGAATACATCAACAAGTGTCAGCATAATATCCGTAATGGGAACTGCATTCGTTGTAGTCAGTCGATAAAACCTTAATTATCCTTCAGCATCATGCAGGTATATTGCAGTAAACAACACGCAAACAGTGGTGACAACCGTTTTTGTATCCACTGCGGTGAACCATTACCTCTTGCTGTGGGGCAGGTTGTAAATCACCGTTATCGTATCATTCGACAATTAGGTCAGGGTGGTTTTGGCCGCACGTATTTGGCAGAAGACAACCACAAAGCAAATCAAACCTGCGTGCTGAAGGAATTTGCACCCCAAGTCCAAGCACAGCAAGATTTACAAAAAGCTCAAGAATTATTTGAACGCGAAGCCAGTGTCCTTAAAACACTCCAGCATCCACAGATTCCCCGGTTTCACGCTTCATTGCAAGTGCAAATAGGTAGTAAAGATTTTTTCTTTTTAGTGCAAGACTATATAGAAGGTCATAATTTTGACCAATTATTAGAACAGCGTCAAAGCCAAGGCATGGCTTTTAGCGAAGAAGAAGTTATCACTTTACTGCAACAAATTTTACCCGTTTTATCGTATATTCACACAAAAGACGTAGTTCACCGCGATATCTCCCCCGATAATTTGATTTGGCGGCATTCTGATAATTTACCAGTATTAATTGACTTTGGTGGTGTGAAGCAATTACCAGCTTCTCAAGGTTTTTGGTTCACCAAGTTGGCAATGAATCATACCTTGTTAGGTAAAAAAGGCTACGCCCCAGAGGAACAGCTACGGCAAGGAAAAGTATTTATTAATAGTGATTTATATTCTTTAGCCGTCACAGCTTTAGTGTTGCTCACAGGCAAGGAACCACAAAAACTATACGACAGCTATCAAGGACTTTGGTACTGGGGCAAAGAAATTAAAGTCAGCAGTCAACTAGAATCTGTGTTAAAAAAGATGCTGGCATTTAAACCAAGCGATCGCTATGAACGAGCAGACCAGATTCTCCAAGATTTACCAAATTCTACCGCGACCAAACCGCCCAATACCTATATTAGTAAGATTAAAACGATGGTAGTGGCTCCTGGCAGAAAACACGCCCTTGCTCTTGTCAGTAAAATCCACAGTAAAACTCAAGCACTTAATCCAACTAATACTTTGCCTGTGTGGTTACGCCCTTTTGCTGTGAGTCTTGGGGGAACAGCTTTAGTAGTTTTAACTGGTGCAGGTACTTGGGCAGTGGTAAATTCCGTAATTCGCACTGTAACTTCTATTACAGTCCCCACAATTTCGTTACCGCAAATCCCCAGTTTACCTAACCCCATCGGTCAGCCAGTCAGTGACAGAAATACTAATGACATCACCCAAGTTCTCCGCCGCCGCCAACAGCTAGAAATACCAGAAGTATTTTTTACACAGTTCGTAGATAATTTATTTTATGCTCAAAACCCCAACTTAAGGGGACGCAGCCTCACTTCTAGCTCAGAAGATGCCGCTTTACGAGATGAATGGGCTAATATTGGGGGCAACTTGTTGAATCAAATAGAACGAGCTAACCTCAGTACAGCAGCTCGTCAAAAACTAGGACGCTATAGTTCACAAGATGAAGTCATCTGGCGACGACAAGCGCAATCAGGAGAGTTAGGGAACTATACAATTAACCAACTTAACAAAGATACCAATGAGAAATTTGACCGCTTGTTTCCAGGTCAACCGCGTGGGAAACTCAATCAACGAACTTTTGGTCAACTATGGTATGCGATCGCAGCGGATCAAGTTAGTCAGGCGCGTCGATGAAGTGGAAGAGGACAAGGGGAAGTGATTTTTCTAATAATTAATTATTAAATATGTATACAAATAATAATAGTATTCAACCGGGGTTGACTTTAAGCGATCGCTATGTAATTGTTCGTCAAATTGGTCAAGGTGGTTTTGGCCGTACTTATTTAGCTGAAGATGTTAACCGCTTCCGAGAACTTTGTGTTTTAAAGGAATTTTCTCCTCAGGTGCAAACTGACTATGTTGTGCAAAAGGCGGGAGAACTGTTTGAACGAGAAGCAAGTGTTCTCTACAAGTTGCAACATCCGCAAATTCCCCGCTTTCGGGAACTGCTGCGAATCAATTTGGCAGGGAAGGAATATTTATTTTTAGTGCAAGATTATGTAGAAGGGCAAACCTACAACTCCTTATTAAATGCTCGTCTACAGCAGGGTTTACGATTTACGGAGTTGGAAATTCGCCAGTTATTGCAACAAATTCTGCCAGTGTTGGATTATATTCACTCGATAGGGGTGATTCACCGGGATATTTCACCAGATAATTTAATTCTGCGTTCAATTGACCAATTACCAGTATTAATTGATTTTGGTGGCGTTAAACAAGTAGCCGCCACAGTCGCTTCCGAATATTATCAACCCGAAAAATTCACATCTTCCCCATCACCAACTTTGCTGGGTAAAGTGGGATTCGCCCCTCCAGAACAAATGCAAACAGGTTTGGTGTCTACTCACACCGACTTTTATGCTTTAGCAGTAACAGCACTAGTTTTATTAACAGGAAAACAGCCGCAAGAACTTATAGATAATTATAATCTTACCTGGCAATGGCGACGAGAGGTAACTCTCAGCCCTGTTTTGGGACAAGTATTAGATAAAATGCTAGCACCCAGGCCAGGCGATCGCTATCAATCAGCTAATCACATCCTACAAGCCCTCAACCCGGCACAAGTCAGCTATCCCCCAGCTCAATACCCCAACATCCCACCCGCCACATCTGCGACAGTTGCAGTTTCCCCTCCTCCCCCTGTCTCCCCATCCCCCTCATCTCCCCCATCCCCTCAACCCTGGTGGACACCAGCCAAAGCCTTTCTAGCAGTACTGCTATTAGCTAGTACAGCGGGAGCAATTTGGTGGGGAGTCAGTCGTGGCGATAGCGATCGCGGCGAAGTCGAGCCGACACCCACCCCCACAGTTGAACAACCGACTGATCCCTTAGCGAAATTTTCCCCAGAAGAACGACAACGCAAACAAAGATTGAGTGCGCGTCGTCAACAGTTGGGGATTAGTTCTAACTTTTATGTCAGCTTAGTTAATCAATTCTTCTGGGACAACAACCCCAATTTACGGGGACGCACTCTCAGCGATGAACCCCAAGATGAAGGTTTGCGGGCAGAATGGGATCAAACAGCCGCCCAATTGCTAGAAAAACTTGCCCCATTGAGTAGTGGCGCCCGGCGTCAGTTGGGTACTTACACAGCAGCCGAACGCGATCGCTGGCGAGTGGAAGTTAACAGAGTTCGTGTCAGTAGTACTGCGTTATATGATTTAGGTGATGCGGCATTCTACAACGAATTTCCAGAACAGCGTGGCAGAGATTTTATTAATCAGCCTGTAGGACAAGTTTGGCACGGCTTTGTGAGCGATAAGCTGAATGCGATCCTATCTGGGACAGCTTTGCAAAAAATCACATTTGATCAAGGTGCTACTAGCAGAACAGTCAGTGGCAATTTACAATCTGCTGTTCACCCAGCCGGGGGTAAAGTTTTCATTGCTGATCTAGCCCAAAATCAGTTAATGCAAGTAAAACTCGAAGCAAGTCCTCAAGTTTTGCTTTCAGTTTATTCTCCTTCTGGTAAAGTCAAATTTTTAGAAGATTCTAAAGAACGTAATTTATCCACTAAATTACCAGAATCAGGATTTTATGAGTTTGTTGTGGTTTCTACAGCATCAGAACCACTCAATTATCAACTCAGCATCTCAGCAGAAACACCCACTCCAGAACCGACACCCACACCCACCCCGACACCAGAACCCACTCCCACACCTACGCCGACACCCACGCCTACGCCGACGCCAGAACCGACACCCACACCTACGCCAGAACCCACGCCTACGCCTCCTGAAACTGAACCCAGCTAAGTTTCATTTGGAAACATCGATGATAGAAATTAAACCAATACAACCACACCAAACTGAAGACTGTGCGTTCGCTGATTTTGAGGGAGCAAAAGGAATTAATTGCTTTGTGGGTAAGGGTTAAGACGATTTTTAAAGCAAAGGTATTATGAGAGAGGATTTGAGGGTAGTGTGAAGTGAGGATGGTGTTGGGATGGGGTGCATGAATGAGCGAGACAGAAGTAAAAATAAGCTCCGAACGGATCGTCAGACAGGTACTTCAACCAGCTCAAGATTCTTTGCAAGGTCTTTATGATGGCAATCCCAAGCGAAAAACGGATCGTCCTTCTGCCGAACAAATACTTAAGGTTTTTTGTCACATAACTCTTTATTTCTTCCCTGATTCTACGGTCTTCATTACACCTCTCAACCAGCTTCAGAAACAGATTCTTTCTACCATGAAAATCCCTGAATCCCTTTATGAACTTGAACTTAAGCTGTGTAAGACACAATTCCCCCTCGCTGGGTCAAAATGAGCGAACGCACAGTAAAAAGTTTGTAAAAATCAAGGTTTAGTGCCTGAAATCCATACCCCGGTTGTGTTAAAAACAACTGGGCGTGTTGATGTTCGGTCACAGGAACACGACTGCACTTTAGTTTGACCGGAAGCAATAGTTTTAGCTTACTTGAAACTTGCGGAATGTGAGTTATTAGATCACACTTAATGAAATTCGGATTATTAGAAAAATAACTAAATAAATGATTAAACTTAATCCCAATTTAATTACTAAAAAATCAGAAATAATCCAGATAAAATTGAATATTATAATAACAAGAAAAAGCAAGACAATCAATGCAGTAGCAAAAGGAGCAAGCCTTGAGAAAATTCTAAATATCTTAGATATTTCTGCTTCAGATTTTAATCCCTCTGGTTTAGAAATTATGCCAGTCAAAATATATTCAATAATATTGCTGTGGTTACTTTCCTCTAGAGGTTTTCCATGATCTCCATTAAAATAGTACAATTCTTGCAGTCGATTATCTCCCATCAAAAAACCATCAAATCCTCCAGTTCCAATATCTAGCATTCCTACTCCTCGTAAACCATTACACAGAATTCCCACAGGCAAATCAGAAGAGCTACGGGCGTTGCATAGTATTTCTACTTGCTCCTTATCAAATCTCTCTTTCCACGGATAGTCTCGTGGTAAAACACTACCAGCCAAATAAACTCGCTGGAACTTCATTCCAGATAATTTCTTTAAGCTTTCCCCTAGAATATAAGTACCATTACTATGTCCAATAAAATGGAAATTAGTGTCAGGATATTTAGCAAAATAGTAGCTATATTCATCTTGAAACCAGTTAACATTCATTTGGCGAAGACCAGGAAAAACAAAGTTAAACGCTGAGAAGTAATCGTAGGAAGGAGTGATAACTACTGTGTCTGGATCTTCTAGACCTATTTTCTCTTTTACTTGTCCAACCCAGCCACTATTGCTAGCTCGAATTCCATGAAGAATAAATATAATATTATTTTTAGCAATGGATGGCTCTAAATTCGGATTTTCACCTAATGGTCTTTCGCCCAGAATTGCTTCCTTAATTAGCTTATATCTTTCTTGTTTGTTTTCTTCAGAGTCTAGGAGGTGGATATTAGTGTTTTGAGCATCAGGAACATCTATATGAAAAGCATCAGGAAACTGCTCTAAATCAATACTGTCGTCACGAGTTATGTTTCCATCTTTTGACCCCAAAAGTTGAACGACAGTTAGTGGATAATAAGATTTGTTGAAATGTCTAATCCAGTCAATTCTTAAATTAGTGATAAATGCAGAACCCCTAACAAAGTCTTGTAATGGCATTAATCTCCGTAAAGAAAAAGATGTAGCCTTCTCAAAGGCTCTTGCTATTTGCCAAATTAGAGATTGAGTAGGATTTAAACCGCGATTAGGTGAAGCGAAAAGAACAAAGCGCCTAACGTATTCATACCAGGGACTTTTATCAAAACTGGGGTACATCCCAGAGGCAAGTAGATAAGCTTGCCGGACAAAAATACCACCTAAACCATGCCCGATGAGGATAACTTCGTCAAAAGGTCTGTCTTTTTGCCATTTCGCATCTATTTTGGCTTTTAGCTGTCTGGATAAGTTGATACCTCTTTCAAAACTCCAATCATGAAGTTTATGGTTATCCCAAAACAGCCATTCACTCTCAGTTAGGGCAGTTTCCCTCTGAAGTTCTGTAACTAATGGCTCCCAACTCTGAGAATTTTGATTTTCTGCGGGAACAACAACGATGAGCCGTTTTAAGGAAGTTGAGCTAACAGGAGTAGTTCTAGTCGCAGATTGACTGGTTGTTTTTGTTCCGTCTGTCCCTCCCCAAGCAAGTCCTACAGGCTGTTGCTCGAAACTTGCTTTAATTCCTAAGTTATTTTCTATATATTCAGCCAGTAAACTAGCATTTCCATCTTGCGAACTGTAAGTGATAACTAAAGCTGGCTGTACTTTTTGTATTAGTGACACTACTTCGTTCACATCAGCACTATTAGAGTCAAAATTTCCTGATTTTACATCTACAACTAAAACATCTATTTCAGGGAATAAAAGCTGGGATAAATTCGGATTCCAAGAGAAATCCGATGAATACATTACTTTAATGCCATTTTCAGTGCGAACCACTGGCATCACTGAACCGGGCATATAACCCGATGGAAACAGACATATTTGAATATTCTCGACTGTATGACAGCTTCCATCTGCTGGAAGAACTACAAATTGCTCGCGTCTAAATTTTATATCTGGAGATTTTTCTAACAACTTTTCATAAGTTTCTTGACTTAAAACAATTTTTCTTTGCTTTCCTTTACTGGTATTGAAATCCTTAAGACGATTGATATTACTCTGTATGCGGATAGAACGCTCTAGGGCAAATCCATCGCAAGTCACAGCCTGACCAATAAGAATGCATCCATCCTTGCGAACCGTAGCCGCACCTCGAAGATTATTCATTGTTGCTCCTTTTCATCAGTAAATTGGCGACAAAAGCTTCGAGTTTTTCGGGTTTAAGATAGGGAGCAACTGTAGAATTTTTCATGGCTGACTCCGTTAACGTGAAGCTAAAACGTCCATCTTTGATAGCAGCAGAAAGAACGTTTTCCTCACGTACTAGCTTAGATAAAATAGCTCGAAGCTCACAACTATACTGTTCTTCCCATTGGCTCTCATTAGTTAAAGTTGGAAGTTGCCCCAAAAAAACATAATGGTGAATAACCTTGGGTCGAGTTGAGTCAATTGTTTCTATACAGTGCGTTAAGCTTCCTCCTCCCCGTAAGTTGCATTGAAGAATTGCACGAACTTCTTCTTTACTCCTCTGATTTTCAAGCGCATCTTTAGCTAAAAGCTTAATTTTTTCTGGCTCTTTAGCTCTAGAAATTTCAGACGCTACGGAAAAAGACAGATGACCTGGTGATGTTCCCCAATTGACGAGAGATTGTAGTTCAGGCGGGAGCAATAATAGTGAAAGAAACCTACGCAAAATAGAGGAGTCTTTTAACTCCAGTTCCTGGGCGATTTGATTGAGGGAAATTCCTTGTATTTGATACAAGCGATTTAATAATTGAGCAACTTGTATCGGAGACAATCTGCGATTTTTCTTATGCGTTCCAATAGAGAGAATTATATCTCGCCGTTCATCAGACGAAAGTGAATCTAACATAAATATTTTAACTTAGAGATAACCCCGTTCAGAAAGTGCTGTTTCAAGGAGAGTGACCACTGCATTGTTTTGGTCAATATCCTCATCTTGTGTAAATTTATTTATAGCACTATATAGGTTGTCGCCAACGACTATTCTGAGATTTATTTGCTTCTGCCGTCTACTCATTTTGATAACTTCTTTTGGAGGAATGCTTGGTTCTTGAATCGCAACTTTTTCGATTTGTTGTTGTTGAACACCACTCATGTTTTGCATTTCTTCAGCATAAATAATAGCAGCTTCTTCGTTCACCTCTTTACTACTTGAATCTGTAGCTGCTTTTTGCGCTCTAAGAGCAACATCAAGCTTTAAACCGCTTTCAACTTTTTGTTTTAGTGGTTCAATAAGTTGCTCATACTTTACATACTGGCTGACCTTATAATATGGAAGTCCTAATGTTTCTGAAATCCTTTTGATAGACCCATATTTTCTGTACAATTCTGTGCAAGCATCAATATAGTCTTGGGTTGACAAATTTTGTCGAACCATATTTTCAGTTAGAGAAATCGCTTTTGCAAAACCTGGTTCTACTTGTTCAGAAAGTATTGTGGCACGTATAGTTTCACATTCTAAATACTGATGGGCTAAAAAACGCCTCTGACCTGTGACTACTTCATATCGACCATCCGCTTTCATGAAAACAACAATTGGCTCAAGAAGTCCTATTTTTTCAATGCTGGCTGCTAATTCCTGAATACCTTCATCAACATCGCTAGTACGAACTTGAGACAATCCGATATCAATTTGATCAAGTCGAATTTTTTCAACTGTGCTATTTTCAATAATTGTCATATGTACCTCATTCTCAACCGTTTTATATTTAAATAATGGAATTAAAAACTTCAATATTTTAATTCTAATGTTGGCTATTTTGGCAATTCATTTAGCTTCATTGATGCTAGTTTATATGAAAGCTAACAGTGATTAGCTATTAAAATTTTCGTCTAATCACTGTTAACTATTAACTGCTTAGGCTTCGTCTAAAGCTGCAATTCCAGGCAAAGTCTTACCTTCAAGCAACTCCAAGCTAGCGCCACCGCCAGTAGAAATGTGGCTCATTTGATCAGCTAAACCAACTTTTTCCACAGCCGCTACTGAGTCACCACCACCGATAATAGTGGTTGTACCAGTTTTGCTAATTTCTGCCAAAGTATGCGCGATCGCTTCGGTACCTGCGGCAAATTTATCAAACTCAAATACACCCATTGGCCCGTTCCAAATAACGGTTTTGCAATCAGCCAAAGCTTCTTGGAAAACTTTGATTGAATCGGGGCCAATATCCAAACCCATCCCATCAGCTGGAATATTTTCAATGCTGACAGTTGTAGCGTTGGCATCGGGGGCAAACTTATCTGCTGATACGATATCTGTGGGTAACAGTAAAGCCACACCACGTTCTTTAGCTTTCGCTTCCAAAGTCTTAGCTAATTCCAGCTTGTCTTCTTCCACTAGAGACTTACCAACACTCAAACCACGGGCTTTGTAGAAGGTAAAAATCATACCCCCGCCGATGATCAGCTTGTCGCACTTTTCTAGCAGGGTTTCAATGACCCCAATTTTGCTGGAAACTTTGGAACCACCAATAATCGCTGCCAAAGGACGTTGAGGATCTTCAATTGCACTTTGCAAATATTGCAATTCCTTCTCGATCAAATATCCACCTACAGAGGGACTCAAATAGTGAGTTACACCTTCAGTGGAAGCATGGGCGCGGTGTGCAGTCCCAAAAGCATCATTTACATAAAAATCAGCATTAGCTGCCAGTTTTTTCGCAAATTCTGGGTCGTTTTTTTCTTCTTCTTTGTAAAAGCGGACATTTTCTAGTAAAAGAACTTGTCCATTTTGTAACTCCCCAACTTTGGCAGCAACAGCATCACCGATACAGTCATCAGTCTTCACGACTTCTTGACCTAGCAATTCCGAGAGACGCTTGGCAACCGGGGTCAAACGCAACTTGTCATCCACACCCTTGGGACGACCAAAATGGCTTGCTAAAATTACCTTAGCTCCCTTCTGCATCAAATCTTTGATGGTAGGTAACGCGGCGCGAATCCGAGTATCGTCTGTGATGTTGCCTTGGTCATCCAAAGGCACATTAAAATCAACCCGTACTAAAGCCCGTTTCCCAGAAATATCACTTGCAGATAAATTTGCTAAAGTTTTTTTGGACACAGATAGACCCTCCTGATTGCCTTTTTGTTATTGTTTTGAAAGTAGAACCATCCAGATTTTACCGGAGTCAGGGGGGCCTAGGTGAGAGAGATGTTTAAGACAGTACTATTTCCAATAGATCAAAGTCGGGAAGCGCGGGAAGCTGCTGACGTAGTTACCAATGTTGTCCAGAAGTACGGCAGTCGCTTGGTGCTGCTGTCTGTGGTGGAAGAACCTTCTCCAGACACACCGAGTGCAGACCCTATGGTGTCGTCAGAGGTTGTAGCCAAATTGCTGGAAAATGCCCGATCTTTATTTTCTGGGCAAGGAATTCCTGCCGAGATTATCGAAAAGCAAGGCAAACCAGCTTTTACCATTTGCGATGTTGCTGACGATATTGGGGCAGATTTAATTATTATGGGCTGTCGAGGCTTAGGTTTAACCGAAGAGGGCGCAACTGATAGCGTCACCACACGTGTAATTAATCTTTCCCCGTGCCCAGTGCTAATTGTGCCGTAAAAGCTTGTATTCAGGGCTTTAGCCCTGAAAAACTCGATTAGCAACACACATTAAGAGCTATAAATATATTTAAAGTTTAATTTCAACGAATTACATCCCAGATTTAAAAATTTCGTAACATCCCTCCCTGTTCACAGGTAACAAAGTACGGTTATCCGGCTACCTGTAGGCAACAGAGGAGGGCTTTTTAGCGTCACCATAGATATATTCACTGCTCTTAAGGAAATACAATTCTTTTTTTAACAAAACGGTTTTGCACTATAATTGTAAGATTTGACTAAGTTACTTTACTATCTACCAGATTTGTTTTAATATAAGGTAAGTAGAACTCATACCGACTTCAGATTTTACAGTTGTAGCAAGCGACTGAGGATAAAAAAGAATTCTCGCAAATAAACCAGCGTGCTTCTAAGAGATTCAAAGATTTAGGAAAGGTAGAGGAACTCATATCAGGGATACATCTTCTTGATATTTCATACATGACGCATGAATTGGCTTGTTTTGGTAGCGCCCGATGTTCCGTGATCTGTGTACTACCTTTCCCGACTCGATTTAGTTATACAAAATCCGTTGTGTTTACGGAGTAGAGGACAACGCACCAATGCCTACTGTTAACACCCAAACTGAAAACCTCAATACAAAATTCACGGCCGATATGGTGCGAACCTATCTGCGCGAAATCGGTCGTGTGCCACTGCTAACTCGTGAAGAAGAGATTATCTTTGGTAAGCAGGTACAACAAATGATGACGCTTCTAGACGCAAAAGAAGCGTTGGCCAAGAAGCTAGATTATGAACCTAGTTTACCAGAGTGGGCTGCCCATGTTGACCAATCGGAAACCGAGGTCAAGCAGGTTGTAGCTCAAGGTAAACGAGCTAAACAAAAAATGATTGAAGCGAATCTGCGCTTGGTGGTTGCCATTGCTAAGAAATACCAGAAGCGCAATATGGAGTTTTTGGATTTGATCCAAGAAGGAACTCTAGGATTAGAGCGGGGTGTAGAGAAGTTTGATCCCACCAGGGGTTATAAGTTCTCAACCTATGCTTACTGGTGGATTCGCCAAGCAATTACCAGAGCGATCGCCCAACAAGGCCGGACTATTCGCTTACCAATTCACATTACCGAGAAACTCAACAAAATCAAAAAAGTCCAACGAGAACTAGCTCAGAAGTTAGGGCGATCGCCTAATCCGGCGGAAATTGCCAAAGAACTAGAGTTAGAGCCAACTCAGATTCGTGAGTATCTGAATATGGCTCGTCAACCAGTCTCATTAGATGTCAGAGTTGGCGATAATCAAGATACTGAGTTGCAAGAAATGCTGGAAGATGACGGCCCATCACCAGAGTATTACACCACTCAAGAATTCTTGCGCCAAGACTTAAATAACATGCTGGCAGAACTAACCCCTCAACAGCGAGAAGTTTTAGCCCTGCGCTTCGGTTTAGAAGATGGTAACGAAATGTCGTTAGCGAAAGTCGGTGAACGCTTAAATCTCAGTCGTGAGCGCGTCCGCCAGCTAGAACATCAAGCTCTTGCTCATTTGCGCCGTCGTCGCGCCAATATCAAAGAGTACGTTGCTAGCTAAAAGCAGATAGCTTTCGCTGACGCGCCTCCTGGATTCAGGGGGCGATTTTTTTATGTAGGGTTTGCTCATAGCCTCTAACCCCCAGCCTCTCACTAAAAAATATTTACACTTTTTCGGAATAGAGATACTTGCCGTTGTAGCTGTTGATGTTCACAGCAAACGGATTGATGTTTTTGGAAAAATGTAAAATCAAAAAAATAGTAACAGCATACGAGTATTTTTATCATCATCCTCCAATCGGATGAATCTTTTGGGTGAAGCTGCAATTGTGTAAATGAGAGTACTGTGCAATTACAGCTAAAAATTAAATAAAAAATTCATTTTCTGGAAATTTTCACATCTAAAAAATATTAAGACATATCAAACCTTTGATGGAGCCTTGAATAATCAATAATTGGCTATGGTTTAAGTAAGTCGCAGAGGAAATAGTTAATTTTTTTACAGGAGAAATCGGGTGCTTAACAACATTGCTAAATTTTTACCCGCGCGCCAGTTGAGACTTCCCATTCTTGGCTTACTACTGACAATTGGCGTTGTGGGTGTACAGACTAAACCATTGCTGAGAAACCAAACACAAACAGCATACGCATCTACAGCCTTAGCTGCAAATCATAGTCAAGCTTCTGTTTTACCTCGCCTTAGACAAGTTAGAGAACAAAGAAGTTTACTGCGAAGAATTGCTGTAGATACTCAGCATCAAGAAAATAGTCCACAAACTACGACCTCAAATACTTCTATTAATCAATCATCTGTTCGCTCTCAAGGACGCTACAAACTAGTATCTTCTGCGGACTTATCAAAGAGCATCAAAACCACACCTCAAGCTCCTGCATTAGTTGATAAGCAAGTGGCTGCAAACACAACTGGAGCTAGTCCTAGAGCTAATTTTCCCACAAAAGATGGAATTTATCTCTATGGTCAATCACCAAGAGCCAACCAACTTGGTCAAGGATATGTCATATTTCAGCAGCGCCAGGGTAGGGTGACAGGTGCTTTATATATGCCCCAATCGGAGTTTAGCTGCTTTCAAGGAAAAATCGGCCAATCAGGAGAATTGGCAATGACTGTGACTGGTTCCCCTGGGGAAGTTGGCTCAAATCAAGTAGCAACAGCTAACCAACTACAAGTACCTAACTTTAGTGATGATCAAATGATTACTTATGCTCACTCAGTAGCACTGCAAGACTATCATCAACTAAAGTCCATTAGTAATAATGACAGACGCATTTTGCAAATGTGTAATGAATTTGCCACAGGTGTGGACAACAAGCTAGTCAAATAAAGATGAATATTTCCAGTTTGATCATTTAATACTCAATCCCGGCTTGCGCCTTCACACCTTGATCCCGGAAAGGATGTTTAATCAAAGTCATTTCGGTGACCAAATCTGCTCGCTCGATTAATGCAGGTGGCGCACCTCTACCTGTAAGAATTACGTGTTTGCTTGGTGGTTTCTCTGCTAAACCTGCTAAAACCTCGTCTACTTGTAAATAAGCCATTTTCAGGGCAATATTTATTTCATCCAAAAGCACCACTTGAAAGTCTGGGTTGCGGATGTATTCTAATGATTTTTCCCAAGCAGCGCTGGCTTTGTCGAGGTCGCGATCGCGGTCTTGAGTTTCCCAGGTGAAGCCTTCGCCCATAGCATGAAATTCTAGCTGGTCTTCCCAAAGGCTGAAAACTCTTTTCTCTGATGGTTCCCAGGCTCCTTTGATGAATTGGATGATCGCTACTTTATAGCCATGACCGAGCGATCGCAACACCATTCCCAAGGCCGCTGTGGTTTTACCTTTACCGTTACCAGTATTGACAATAATTAACCCTTTTTCTGGTACAGCCTCAGCTATCCGGCGATCCTGCACTTCTTTACGCCGCTGCATCTTTGTGCGGTACTGATCATCAGTTAAGTTAGGTAGGGTTGAGGACATCACTTCGTCTATTAAGCGTTCAATCTCTTTATCTGAGTTTAACTCTTCTGGTGTATCGCTTTTCATCAACCTTGCCTAAAAATAACTACTGCTATCGACAAAATTCCTTGATTCTCATTAAATACAACTAAAAAATACTGCTCTTTCTTAGCTAAATACTAGGTTTATTATAATTAATATTTTTCCTACAAAAAGTCATATAAACATTTTTATTTTGCTAAAACTGCTTTGTTTTTATTTAATTTACATATGATTTTCGCAAAATAATAATTTTGCTGAAGTTGTGAAAGTTACTTTTTTGGATAAAACTTTAGAGAAAGAAAAAACATATAAATAAATTCAAATTACTATGTTATATAGTATTTTAAAACAATTAATTATTTTCTTCAATTAATTACAGCATTTTTAAAAAGTTTACCAATAAAAATATATGCCATGCATTAAAAAATCGGGATTTGAGACTCTTTTAGTTTGCAAAATATATAGCGTTAAATCAATATTTCATGACTTGTTTAATTACTTGCACAAATTAGTAATTGTTAACATTTTCAGCCCTGATTTTTCAATAAAGTTGAATGTATTCGCTTTTTATTTTCTATCTGCTCTTAAATTTTAAATTTGAGAAAATGCTGACAAATATTAGCAGCGGATGTCCTCTCACAACTTGTTACTAGACACGTTCCCAGGTCAAAGACTGAGGATAACCACCGATGGGAGGTGTAATCAATACAAGCTTATCGCCGATAAATTGGAAATTGCGTTCCAGTTTTGTACCAGTCCAATCAGGTATGAGGCTAACTTCCACATGATGAATCACAGTTTCTCCCTGTATTTCATATCTACCGCTATAAGAAACATAGTTAGCAGCTGCTTGCAAATACCTAAAAATGGCCTTGATAAACTTCCAACCAGTTACTAGTAGCCAGGGTCTTAAAAAGACTTTTCTCGCCTGCATTAGTTCTTCTGAAGGAATTTCAATTAGCAGACGATGGGATTTCATAATTATTGCAGATATATAACCATCTGCGGTGTATGTAATATAACCAATGGGATTTTCACCAAAGGGATAATGAATCTGACCATCGGCAGCTTTAGTTTCCCAAGCCACTAATTTCCACGTCCCGACAATATTTTTATTGCTCATTTTGTTTGTATATATTAACTTTTTAAACTTGTGCGACTAGATATAGATAATTTTTCCATTGTCTAATAAAACGTGCCAGTTATTTAGCTATCACATGAGTATAATTTCTATGGATAGGTGATTTTTGTTAGTTGTGAGTAATGTATTTAGGATTATTTCCTACAGGTAATGACAGAAGTTGCAAAAATCTAGATAACATGAGATTCGGCGTGTTTACTATACGGGAGTGCCAAAATGTCAAAACAACTGGGTCAAAAAATTGCACCCATACCCATGTCAGCTGATATTGGTGTGGTGGATTTGATTGATAATTACTTTACTGCTTACAACTCAGCGCGGTTACGGGAAATTTGTCAACTACTGAGTCGTGAGGTGCTAACTGATGGTGTCACTGTAGGAGTGAGCCTTTCTGGGGCGATGACACCCGCCGGATTTGGGGTTTCAGCATTAGCACCTTTAATTCGTAACGGTTTTATTGACTGGATGATTAGTACTGGTGCAAATCTTTACCATGATATGCACTATGGTTTAGGTTTTGAACTTTTTGCAGGGAATCCATTTTTGGATGATGTGAAACTGCGCCAAGATGGTACCATTCGCATCTATGACATTATCTTTGGCTACGATGTACTTTTAGAAACTGATGCTTTTATCCGCAAGATTTTGCAAGCAGAACCATTTCAAAAACGGATGGGAACTGCTGAATTTCATCATCTCCTGGGTAAGTATGTCCGAGAAGTAGAAAAGCAATTAGGAATACAACATTCTTGTTTGTTAGCTACAGCTTATGAATGCGGCGTACCTATTTACACATCTTCACCAGGAGATAGTTCTATAGGGATGAACGTAGCGGCGTTGGCGTTGGAAGGTTCAAAGTTAATTCTAGACCCTTCAATTGACGTCAATGAAACAGCTGCGATCGCCTATTGTGCGCGAGAATCAGCAGGGAAAAGTGCAGCTGTAATTCTCGGCGGTGGTAGTCCTAAAAACTTTTTGTTACAAACTCAACCGCAGATTCACGAGGTCTTAGGACTAGAAGAACGAGGACACGATTACTTTGTCCAGTTTACCGATGCTCGACCAGATACAGGTGGCTTGTCAGGGGCAACTCCTTCGGAAGCCGTAAGTTGGGGTAAAATCGACCCGGAAGAACTACCCAGCACAATTGTTTGTTACACCGATAGCACAATTGCTCTACCGTTAGTCACAGCATATGTTCTCAAGCAATGTCAGCCCCGGCCTCTAAAAAGGTTATACGACAGAAGAGAAGCAATGTTTAATAAATTGCAAACAGACTATTTAGCAGCTCTAGCACAGCCATCAGATCAAGTCCCCGCTGCTGTAGCTGAGATGGCATCCCAGGAGGTGGCCACTTACCCCTGTGGTAGAGTGATTCCCCATACATAAGCCATAAAGAAATTTGGGCCAAAATTTTTCCACATTATCTTTGGAGAATTAGGAGCCATTTAATTGGCTGAAATGATTTAAATCTCTTGTGGGGTGGGCATCTTGCCTGCCCGTCGTCGAGCTAATGGCATTTACGGCTCCAACGAAGAGTTAAACTGAGGGTCTAGTTTAGCTATTGGCAAGCCAAGCCCGGGCTGTCTCAACTTGCGATCGCTTTATTTGGTTGTTTTTCAAGCTGGTCGTCTTTTAAAATCAGCCCCAGTTCAGAGCGAATATCAGCGATCGCCCGTGTCCAATTTTCCTCTATCTCCTGATGAATAAGTACGGGGAAGTGGATACTTTTATCCCAACACAACTGGCAAATGCTTGTAAGAATGAAGTCCGGGTGTCGTCTCAAACTCAAGCGCTGAGGGAGCAACGGCTAGATGCAGATTAGGATTTCGCACTATCAGGTTAGTGAGAGCAATTTTGGCTTCCATTCGAGCCAAAGGAGCGCCCAAACAGGCGTGAATACCGCTGCCGAAGCCAAGATGCTTGTTGGGCGATCGCTCAATATCAAACACCTCCGGATTCTCGAACACTTCTGAATCATGGTTCGCCGCGCCAATGCAAGCGACAACAACTTCCCCTTTGGGGATACTAACGCCTTGGATCACCATGTCTTCGCCTGCATAGGCTAGCTCTGTGACAAATACGGGACTAGTGAACCGTAAAATCTCTTCGACTGCGGGTTCAATCAAATCTGGATTAGCCCTTAGTTTTGCAAGCTGGTCAGGGTGCTGAAGTAGCGCAATCACGCCGTTCGTAATCAAATGTACCGTGGTTTGATAGCCCGCAGCGATTATTAAAAAGACCATGCTGACAATCTCATCTTCGCTTAACTTCTGCCCTTCTTCTTCCGCTTGGATGAGTCCAGTGAGCATGTCGTTACCCGGATTCTTTCTTTTTCGATTAATTAGCTCACGCACAAGATGAGACAGACGCGGCACATCCCAAAGCATCGTCAAAATAATTCGTAGGCCTGAGAACCCTTTAACCACAGCTTCGATGCCCTCGTAGAACCTGGGCATGTCTTCATCAGCAACGCCAACCATTTCTTGAATAACAGTGACGGGAATCGGCAGGGCGTAAGCTTCTTTTAGATCGACTGATCCTTCTGCTTTACTTTTAGCTTCTGCTTGATCGAGCAGGTTGTTCGTGAGCTGCTCAATGCGATCGCTCAACTCGGACATTGACTTTCTTGTAAAAGCTTGATGCACTAGGCTACGCAAACGCTTATGGTCGGGTTCGTCTGAGCCGATCATGCTGTGCAGTATCAGCTCAGTCGATTTCGGCAGTGGGATGAAGGAAGGCAGCAGTGGGGTGCTGGTGTCTATGGTGCGATTGTCCCGGATGACTCTAGGGTCTTTTAGCAAAGCAACGCAGTCCTCGTAGCGAGAGATGACGTAAGCTTTTCCAGTTACATACTTGCAGCAAGCCACAGGTGCTTCCTGACGCATCCACTTGTAGTACTCATACTTGTTACTGGCAAACTCTTTTGAGGTTAAGTCAGGAGGCGTTTGCAGGTTGCTGAATGTCTGTGTGGTTGTCATGGTTTATTTCCTTTTGTTGGTAGATAAGTTGAAATAGGTGATTAGTAACAGACGGCATAGGCTGTCTAGATCGGGTTTTGAGCTAGTAGCGCTAGCTATTGATTAGCCATGCACGGGCTTCCTCAATTTGCGATCGCTCAAAGGCTTTCACCTTGGCAGACAAAATATTATCCGCAGCCGCAGAGATAGTTCGTACCCATTCCGCATCTGCGACAACCGCAGCGTGAGTGAAATCGCCTACATGGTTCAGCCCAAACTGAGCATCTTTCCAGAGAGTAATCGGATCTATGCCCTCAAAGCTGCGGATTTCTTCTAGCAGCCTCAGCTTGCCGTGCTTCTCAATATCAGCCTTGATCTGAGCAACGACTCGATCAAAATCTGCTTCGGTGATCTTACCTTCAACCGTGAGTTCGACAATGTTGTTGTTGGGGTTGTTTGTGTACTCAATCATGAAGTGTCTCCTTTAGTTAAGTTGTGGTTACAGGGTTTGTACGCAGCCTATTTCAGGGTGTTAAGCGACAACGCCTTCTTTGGATAGAACTTTAGCGATCGCTTGATTCGATTGTCTTTCAAGCTGCTCGTCTGCTAAAATCAGCCCTAATTCAGCACGAATATCAGCGATCGCACGCCCCCAATTTTCCTCAAAGCGATAAGCTAAAAGACAGGTTGCTTGCTCACCAAGAGCTTTACCTCTGCGAATATTGGAGCGCATCTGCTGACCCTGAGAGCGAAAAATTAGCGGGTACAGGAATGTCATTACAGGATTAAAAACATTTAGAAGCTTACTGTAGTCTTGAGCGATCATGAACGCTGCTACACCCATTTCACCTGCATAACTGGTATCAAAGCCTAGCAACACATGAAAAACATCGTGGGTGAGAGTGTAGCGCAGCCCGAAGGGACTGAGACTAGCTTCTTCCCGCAAATCGGCACTGATTTCTAACGGTTGAATCCCGT
Source organism: Anabaena sp. CCY 9613 (assembly GCF_963920895.1). Lineage (NCBI taxonomy): Bacteria > Bacillati > Cyanobacteriota > Cyanophyceae > Nostocales > Nostocaceae > Anabaena > Anabaena sp. CCY 9613. The sequence continues at coordinate 17,525 of NZ_CAWUDE010000016.1, read as the reverse complement.
TTTTCAGCATATGTTGAGCATACTCATAGCCCAATGTGCCTTCAGGAAGCTGACGAAGTTCTTCCAGATCAATGCTGGGATAGTAGCCTGCGAGGTCTTGCATTTGAGCCACAACATCAGGATTGGCACTCATCCCAAACATCTCAAATTTGAGAAACGCGATGTCTCCAGCTTGACCTAATGTGTAGTAGTCTTTGATTGCTTTGATGAAGCGTTTGATAGTAGCCATAATTATTAAATCCTTTTTTATGTGGCCAGTTAGTCATATGACCGACTAGTCATATCATAGTTCCAAAACAAGCTGACTGTCAATTTTTACAAGGTGTAACTCAGACTGTTTCAGCCTCGCTGACCTAAGTTTTCGGCGTTAGCTGTAAATACAAACAAGGGACGACAATCAGCGCAATTACTGTGGCAGCAAGCAAACCAGAAATAATTGCTACACACAGGGGCATCCAAGTTGGGTCACTGAGGGCAAGGGGAATTAAGCCGATAATTGTAGTGATACTAGTTGTCAGCACAGGTCGCAGACGGTCGGCGACTCCTTTGGCGGCAGCCTCTCGCACCTTCATCCCTTCATTTTGATAGCTATTCATCGTATCAACCATGACAATTGCGTCATTGACAACGATACCGACCAGAGCAATGATGCCGATAAAGGCTGTGAAAGAAAAAGCAATCCCCAGCAGGAGAAAACCGCCGATAGTGCCAATTAAAGCGAAGGGAATAGCCAGTAGAATAATAAACGGCTGTCTGAAGGAGCCAAGTTGCAGAACCAGGACGGCAAAGACCATAAAGATAGCTAAACCGAGGGCTTGACCTGCTGAACCAAAAGTTTCTGCTTGATCTGCTGTTTCACCGCCCAGATTATAGCTGTAGCCTTGAGGCCAGGACTGTTGCATTTTTTGCAGCTTCGGTTGCAAATCGCCAGTAATTTCACCGGGAGTTCGACTTTCAACCTTGGATAAAACAGTTACAGTTCGTTGCCCACCTCTATGAGTAATCAACAGGGGAGCTTGACCTTGTAGGGTTTCCACAACTGCACCTGCTGGAATCACCTTTTGATCTGAATTTGAGCCAAAGAAGCGGATTGTCGCCAGTTCATCTCGACGTGTGGGGCCACCGACTGCCCCATTGCGCGATCGCCAAGCTGTACTGAGACGAATTTCGATATCTTCTTGATTACCACCGATGACAAAATCACCAACATCGCTGGTTGTCATATAATAGCGGGCTTGAGTCGCTAGTTCATCTTCGCTAATTCCGTAAAAATCTAGTGCCTCGCGTTTGGGAATCAGTTTCAAGTCCGGCTGCAAAACACCAAGGTTATCGCGGACATCGGTTGTTCCCGGAATTTGTCGCAACGCCAACTGCACCTCACTGGAAATCTGCCGCAGTTGATCGAGTTCAGTCCCAGCGATTTCTACTTGAATTGGGTCTCCACTACCTGCTGCTTGCTGGGCATTTAATACTAGTTTTGCTCCCGGATAGACATCTATTGCTTGAGTTAGTTCTTGCCGCAAGCCGTCTAAGTACTTATAGGATATTTGATCGCGCTCTTTTTCGGGAATAAATACCGCAGAAAAGCCCAACAAGTAACTACCTTGACTTGGTTGCAACTCACCAGAACTGACGAGGTTACTTTGCTGACCGACATATTTAATCACACTTTTCAAATATTTTTTATCACGCAAAATTTTCCCTAAGTCATCTGCTACTTGTTGGGAGACATCAATAGTAGTTGAAGGCGGCATTTCGACGTTAACGCTAAAATTACGCGAATCTCCTTCAGGAAAAAATATGATCGAGATTTGTGTGAACGCAAACATCGCACAAACAAATAAAGCAACTGTCCCTAATGTCCAAGCACGGGCTGTAGTTTTGTTGCGTACAGTTGTATTCAAACTCCATCGGGCAAATCGCTTGGAAGCAGCTTCACTGAGTCGATCAATGCGTGATTTCTTTTGACTTTTGACATTAGCCAACAGAAAACGCGATAGGGGAATATCGACGAGAATAGCGATCGTAAAACTCAGCAAAAGACAAATAATTGCTGTAATCGGCAGCAGGCGAATAAACTTACCCAAAGTGCCGCTAATTGCCATTAACGGAGCCATAGCCAAAATAGTTGTTAATTGACCAGCAAAAGCCGGCACAGCATAGGTTTTAACCGTCTTTAGCGCTGCTTGGTTAAAGCTGAGTCTCTCAACAAAAATTGCCTCATGCATCCCCTCCATCATCAGGATGAATACATCCACCAACAACCCCAGCGACAACACCATGCCGATTAGCACCATGTTATTCAGGGTTTGACCCATCAGCCACAGAACTGCTAAAGCTCCTAAAAAGGTTAAAGGAATTGAGAGGCCGGCAATCAACGCCTCGCGCCAGGAAAGGGCAATAAATAAGATCACAAACACAGCCACCATCGACTGCAAAGCATTACTGAACAAATTGCCCAACTGCTCCCAAATGGTTTCTGAATCATCAGCGATGACCCGGTACTCCATCCCATAAGGCCAATCATCGGGGTTTTTCTGCGCTGCTTCAATCTCGGCGATGACTTTGCTAATTACCTCAATCGAGTCTTGTCCAGGTATCTTTTTTACGCCAACGCTGACAACAGGTTGAAATTCTCCCCGTTCCCAACTAATGAAAGCACGGGTTTCTTCTTGTTCCAACTCCCGACGCACAGAAGCAATTTCACTTAAGCGGACAACTCGCCCATCAAGACGAGCGATGGGTAAATTCCGTAATGTCTCCAAATTACGAAACCGTCCAAAAAAGCGGACTTGAGTACCAATTGTGTTGCTTTCCACCTCATCCAAGGGTGTATCGAGGTTGGCGGCTCGGATCTGGTTAGCTACTGTAGCTGGTGAAATTCCCAGTTTTACCAAGCGGCTGGGATTCATTTGCACCTGCACGACTTCTTCCCTAGCACCCCCAAGGTTGACTTCGGTGACACCAGAAACTCTTTCGAGTCTGTCTTGTAATCTCTCGGCTGCTCGATTTAAAACAGTTGCATCCAAATTGCCAAATATGGCCACAGTCAAAATTGGCGCGTCATTTACTGAAACCGCCTTTACTACTGGCTGTTGAGCATCTCTAGGCAAATTTGGTTCGGCTTGAGAAACAGCATCGCGCAACTTCTGAATTGCTTGATCGGGGTCGGCGTTGGAATTAAATTCTACATTAATCAGTGAAAAACCAGTGAAGGAAGCACTTTTAAGCTGCTTTAAATTTTCTACCGATTTAATCTCTTTTTCAAGTTGATTCGTGACTTGCTGCTCAATGGTTTCTGGATCAGCACCGCCCCAAGTCGTAGTTACACTGGCAACAGCAATGTCAATATCAGGATTGGACTCTTTGGGCATTGACATATAACCCAACAGTCCGCCGACTACCAATAGCAAACTTAAAAGAATCCCAAAAATTGGTTGCAGGAAAAAGAAGCGAGAAAGTGGTGAAGCGTTGCGGACATTTGGGACTTTCTCTTGCTGATTTGGAGATGGGGAATGTCCGTTTCTCTGGGCAAAGGTGTCTTTTTCTTCTGGAGGTGTTTGCAAGTTGCTCATTATTTCACCTCCTTGTTATTGATTACCTTAACTGGTGTCCCATCCACAAGCCGATTTTGTCCCTCAGTGACTAGCTTTTCTCCTGCTGACACGCCCTTAAGAATCTCTCGCTGGGTGATACCTTCAATTCCCGACTCAATTTGACGCTGTTCTACAACCCCCTTTTCGGGGTTAACAACGAAAACATAGGGCTTTTGGTCGCGGAAAACAAAGGCATTGAGGGGGGCAACAACGGCGTTTTGCTTTTGAGCCACCGCAATCCAAGTAGTGACACGTTCGCCGTGTTGTAGCTTTGCTGTCCCGGAATTTAGCCGGATGGTAGCTTGAATTGACCGCCCTCCAGGACTTACGGCTGGGTTAACTGCAATCACCTGACCACGGGCGCGGGCGCTTTCAATCAACGTTTGATTATTGCCAGCGTTGATGTCTGATTCTGAGGATATCAGCGCAGTTTGATTAGTCTGTACACGCTCTCCACTTTCAGCCGAGAGGTCTACAACGACCTCAAACTGAGTTGGATCAATGACAACAATGGGTATCCTCTCATTAATTCCTTGCAAATCTCCCCCAATTTGGGAAGAGACAGATTGAGGAGTGTAATATTGTCCTTCTCTAATGTTGAGATAGGCAATAATGCCACTAAAAGGAGCATAAAGTTTAGTGCCTTCTAAGACGACTTTAGCTTGAGTCAGTTGGGCTTTGGCTGTTGTAATGCTCGATTCGGTGGCTTCTAGTTGTTGTTGGGCGGCTGTAACTTGAGATTGAGCCGATTGAATTTGAGATTTGGCAGATGCAACTTGAGCAGAAGTGGCGCGAATGTCAGCCTCAGCATCCCGAACCGCATTTATGCGAGTGTCGATCTCGCTGGCTGGAACTGCCCCTTCGTTAAATAGGTATTGGTAGCGTTTAAGTTGGGTTTGTGCCAAGTTGCGTTGAGACTGGGCTTTTGCTACCTGTGCCTGTAATTGTTCCACCTGCGATCGCGCCTGTGCTACCTGTGACTGTGCGGAAGCTACATCAGCAGCAGCTGCGGCTTTGCGTTTTTGGGCTTCGGCGATCGCAGCTTCAGCTTTACTGATGTTTGCCAGTTCTTCGCGATCGTCAATTTGGGCAAGTAGTTCGCCTTTTATCACTCTATCTCCTTCCCGTAAGGAACGTGAGCCTCGTTTGGCAATGTTAGTAACATCTCCTGCGACATCAAAGGCCAGATACCTAAACTGTTTTGCCTGGAGTGTTCCCTCTGTCGAAACCCAAGCGCGAATCAATTCGGTTTTGGCTGTGGTAACTCGTACTGGTAATGGCGAATACTCTACGGCGGTGGTAGGCGTTTTCTCTGCATTATCTCCCTGGCGCATGAATAATACACCACCGATGGCTAAAATTGCACCTAATAGTGGTAAGATTAACCAGATTTTTTTGAACTTTTTTTTCTGGCGATCGGATGGTTTGGGAGATTGTTCTACTTCTAAATTTTCTTCTTGGGACTGTTCGGGTATATCTGTGAATGAAACAATATCATCGGTGTAATGTTCAGCGACTTCTTTTGTATCTGTTATTACTAAATAAGATGAGCTAGATGTGTTTTTTTCAAGGGACATGTGTGAATACCTGTAAATATCAGGATACGAGCTTTATTTGATTTTTTAAATTGGCATTTTTGGGATTATTTTTTATTAATAAAAAATAGATCCAGCTTAGTACGGCTTTACGAAAATCGTGGCGAATTGAGGGTTGAAATTTAAACGCCAAGGCACGCAAAGGTACGCAGAGAATTTATTACGAGTTAATGAAAGATTGTATTTAGTTATTTTCTATTATTTATTGTACGCCTAACTCCATTTCTTACTTGTAGAGTTTCTTTGCCATTTGATGCACTTGATTTACTGCCTATACCCTGTTCCAATACCAGAATCAAGTCATCAAAAATTTTCTCCACTGCCTCCATATCTAAGTCAATTGGGACTTCATTAGCCAACTGTTGAGGAGCAATGCCAATTTTTTCGGGGATAAAGTTTCTCAAGCCCTCAGCCAAAGTTAAAATAATAAATGTAGCTAAGTGTGGATCTATATCACTGTCGATATCTCCTTGAGCAATGCCTTGATTAACTAGTTGCTGAATATACTCCACCGAACCTTTTTTAGTTCGTTGCAGCACTTCGTCTCGAAATGGTACGTCGCCATAAACGGCGCGATTAACAATCTGACTGAGATCAGGATGGGTTAAATCGAAACGAGCGCTAATACTAAACAGCCAACGCAAGTATGGGAAAAATCCCATCTGTGGTTGAGGAGCATGAGCATTTTGTAAAAAGGCTATTTTCTGTTGATTTGCTAAGTCAATTAGATATAAATAAAGGTCTTTTTTATCTTCAAAATATTGATACAAACTACCTTTAGCAATCTTTGCCTGCTTCACAATGTTGGAAATTGAGGCAGTTTCGTAATCGTGACTGGCAAATTCTGCAACTGCGATCGCTACAAGGCTTTGTCTTTTGTCTTCGCGTAGATTGAAAAAGGTCTGAGTCGGCATAGCAAATAAGTTTATTTCGTTCAATATATGACCAGCTAGTCACACGACCAGTTGGTCATATTATGATTCAAGTACTCCCTACTGTCAAGCTTTCTGGGTGTAGATTCATGCAAGATTTACTCTCTAGCTGTCTAATTAGTATGTAAAGCAGGTAAGCTGAAAAAGGAATCTACCAGCAGCAAAAGAAGCATGATAGTCAAGAAGCCACCTCATCATATGGAAGATTTATTCATCAAAACAAAATGTCCAAAATATTCTGGTACAAAACGTATTTTAGAAAAACGTACCTAAATATGACCGTAGATAGGAATTGCCGCACCTCGGATATCTTGAGCAGCTTCCGAACCCAAAAAACAGATTAATTGGGCTAAAGATTCAGGTTTTACCCACTTGTCAGCATTTTCTGACCCCATAGCTTCACGATTTTTCGGGGTATCAATTACGCTAGGCAAGATGACATTAGCGGTAATATTCGTACCTTTAGTTTCATCTGCGATCGCCTTCGTCAAGGCTACCACACCAGCTTTTGCCGCAGAATATGCTGCTAATTGCCCCGCAGGTTCTACAGCAGCTCTTGAACCGACCGTAACAATCCGACCATAGCCATGTTCCAGCATGTTTTTCAGGCTATATTTGCAAGTCAAGAAAGTTGTATTTAAATTTAAATCTAATTCGCGTTTCCAACTGTAAAAACTGTATTCATGAGTTTTCCCCATTGAAAAGCCACCCACCAGATGAATTAACACATCTATCCGTCCGATGCGATTGATGAGATTGTCTACTGAAGCTTCTTCTTCTAGATTAGCGGGAATAAAGTGAAGCCTGGCAAAATCAGCAGGTAAAAGATTTTCCTTCAAGCGTTCCACTTCTTTGGGATTACGATAAGTAATGGTTATATCTGCACCTTGAGCTAGAACCGCTGGTGTCACACCTAAACCTAGTCCGCCAGTTCCGCCTGTGAGTAAGACTTGCTTGCCTTTCATGAAATATTTGCACACCTGAAAGTTCATTTTTAAGATAACGCGATGCCAGCATTTAGCGAACATTACCTAACTAAATTTACTTGACCTTTCAGCTATATTTTTGATAAAAAATATTTAACATCAGTAACATTACTTATAGCAATTTTGCTAATGCTATCTGTATTCACTGAATAATCAAGCGTTGAATGTACTGATGATGACTCTGAACTCATAATACAAAATCAGCAAATTTACCATGTAATATCTGAGGTGTTTGATTTTATTCTGGGTATTTAAGCACATATAAACATAAAAGACTTGAGCTAAAAGAACTTAAATTACACAACCTCATTTTTGAGTTCAAAAACAGGCTAAAACGCCTACTGGTTAGCCAGTGGTTATCGCCTTACAGGTAATTAATTATTGAAAGATTACCTAAATTAGTTACTCAAAAATCCCAGTGCTTCTCAAAAAACAGGGGGCTGAAGTTGATGCATGATTTGGGCAATGTTTTTCAATACAAATTCTAGGGTAGGAAAATTTGAGGATGCACGATGCCAGAAAATGAGTGGGAACAAATACGCCACCTATTGGTTGTCCAAGACTTGCAAGGACAGCGAACTATCCCCCTTCAGGAAGCAACTTATTCGATGGGGCGGCATCGTAATAACTCCATTGTCCTCCGTTCGGCGTCAGTCTCTAGACAACATGCAATTTTATTGCGGGTAACTATTCCCGATACTGACCAATATGGCTTTCGGATTATTGATGGTAACTTCACAGGTAAGAGTAGTACTAATGGCTTATTAGTTAATGGCTCTAAATGCTTCTCTCACAATCTCAAGCATGGAGATGTCATTATTTTTGGCGATAATCAAGCTCAGGCCAAATATTATGCAGTTTCTCACCTTTGCGAAGCAGAATTTTTGGCCTCTTGTGTAGCTGAAGACTTATCCGATTTCTTGTCAGAACAGATCAACCACGCTAATCCTGGTGCAACTTTAATTATTGATCCTGAATCTGAACTAGCTAGTGATACTGCTCTAGCTCGTTTAGCATCTTTCCCAGAATTAATTCCTAATCCCATTATCGAGATGGATTTAAAAGGGAGGGTGCTTTATCTTAATCCAGCTGCATCTCTAGAGTTTCCCAAAATCAAAAAAATTGGCCAAGAGCATCCCATCCTCACAGGATTACTCAGTGCAGTGGCAAATTATCAGGAAAATCCTTTTGTGCGGGAGGTGCAAGTTGGTCAAAAAATTTTTGAACAATCCGTACATTTTCTCCCAGAAAGTGATTTAATTAGAACTTTTATTGTTAGGGATATTACAGAGCAAAAGCAAGCAGAAGCCGAACTTAACCAACGCGATCGCTTGTTACAGGCAGTGGCAGAAGCAGCCAATTATTTGCTTGTAGAAATGAATTACGCAACAGGTATTGACAAAGCTCTAGCTGTGCTAGGGGAAGCGGCCAAGGTAGATCGCGCCTATCTTTTCAGTAACCATTTCCATTCAGTCACAGAAGAAATAACCGTTAGCCTTCAGTTTGAATGGACAAATACTCATATTGAGCCTTGCCGCCACCACTGGCAGAATCAGCCTTTTGAGTCTGCTGAATTAGCACGTTGGTACACTGTTCTTTCTCAAGGACAGTATATTAGTGGATTAGTCAGAGAATTTCCCGCAGCCGAGCAAGCATTACTTTCTCGAGATGGCATCAAATCTCTGCTACTAGTGCCCCTACGCTTAGAAGAACAGTTCTGGGGTTGTCTGGGTTTAGCCGACTGTTCTACAGAACGCCATTGGTCAAAGCATGAAGAATCTACACTTTTGACAATGGCAGCCAGTATCAGTGGTGCATGGCAACGTCAACAGGTAGAAGACAGAATCCGTTTTCAGGCGCTGCATGATTTGCTGACTGGATTACCCAATCGGCTGTTATTTAATGAGCTGCTGAACACATCTCTACCCAACGCAGTTCGCAAAGCCGAAAGTCTAGCGGTGATGTTTCTAGACTTAGATCGTTTCAAAGTGATTAATGATACTCTGGGGCATACATTAGGAGATAAATTGTTACAACAGGTAGCTGAAAGATTGAAAGCTTCCCTTAGAGGTGGCGATACTGTTGCCCGTTGGGGGGGTGATGAATTTACAATCCTATTACCCCGTGTGAAATATCTAGAAGAAGTATGCCAGGTGGCACAGAGAATTTTACAAGCCTTAGAGGATGTTTTTTATTTAGATGGACATGAACTTTATGTCAGTGCCAGCCTGGGTATTGCCCTACTAGATGAACATAGTCCTGATGCCGAAACTTTAATTCAGCACGCCGATACTGCTTTGTATTATGCCAAGGATGAGGGCAGAAATAACTACCAATTCTATAACACTACTCTCAGTACCAAGAATCCTGAACTTTTGACCTTAGAAAAGAGCTTGCGCTATGCCCTAGAAAGAGAAGAATTAACACTGTATTACCAGCCTCGAGTGAATATCAGCAGCGGCAAAATTATTGGCATGGAAGCGTTATTGCGTTGGCAACATCCTGACATGGGATTAGTAGCCCCTAGTGTCTTCATTCCCTTAGCAGAGGCTAGTGGCTTAATTATCTCTATTGGTGAATGGGTGTTACGCACAGCTTGCATTCAGAATAAAGCCTGGCAAACAGCAGGGTTTCCCCCCCTAACCATCGCAGTTAATTTATCTCCTAAGCAGTTTCGCCAACCTCAGCTGGTGGAGACTGTGGCTAAAATTTTAGAACAAACAGGGTTGGAAGCTCAATTTTTAGAATTAGAAATTACAGAAACTACCGCCATTGAAGATTTAGAGTTTACCAGAACTGTGTTGCAGGATTTTGAGCAGATGGGCGTTCATCTTTCCATTGATGACTTTGGTACTGGTCATTCTTCACTGTCACGCCTCCAACTTTTACCACTCCACAATCTGAAAATCGATAAGTCTTTTATCCAAGAATTGACCAAGGATGTCAAAGTGGCTCATATTGTGAAGGCGATCGTCACTTTGGCGAGAAGTTTAGGCTTGAGACTAACTGCCGAAGGCGTAGAAAAGCAAGAAGAATTAGATTTTTTAAAATCTATCTACTGTGAGGATGTGCAAGGCTTCCTCTTCTACAGACCACTTCCTGCTGAAAAAGCCACGGAAGTTCTCCAAAATGGGGAAATAAAGCTTTAGGACTGGGGAACTCGGGGCCCCTCTGGGGATAAGGGACTTCCAAAGAATAAATTATCCAATTTACTCAAATAATAGGGGAAAAGAATCAAAGTCCCCCTTTTAAAGGGGAGCCACTGCTTTGGGCGGCTTTGCCGACTTGTAGCAAGTGGCGTGGATTTAGGGGGATCAATACAAAGATGTGTGTACACGGTAGCCTTAATCTCCAGATCCACTAGGTCTTAGTCTATCCCTCCACGATGGTGGCGCTGTTGAAGTACCTGAACTACTGGTGGGGGGTGAAGATCGGCGAGTTCTAGTAGGGGTTGGGGGATTTGCTGGTGCTTGTCTGGGTTGTCTAGGTGGGGGAGCTTGATTAGTAGATCTCGTACTTCTAGCAGATTGAGACGTTCTTCTTCTGGGAGTTCTGGCGGGGGTGCTAACGTTAGGGCTAGAGTTAGAATTTACTGCATTGGTAGCAGTGGGTGCAGCAGGATGCTGCACTGATTTAGGCTTGATGGGCTGCGCTTTCATACTACCTACCCGACCTTGTAATTTAGGTCTTTCGGGAAAGTTTTCTACAGGCATCCCTTCTACTGCTTTCTCCATAAATTCTCTCCAAGTAACAGCAGCACTACCACTGCCTCCTGAAGTGGGACGGTTATTATCGTTACCTAGCCACACTCCTGTTACCACTTGAGGAATGTAGCCCACAAACCACAAATCACGGGCTTCATCGGAGGTGCCAGTTTTGCCGGCAACAGGTCTATTGCGTAATTGGGCAGGCCCTCCGGTACCAGCTTGGACTACATTGCGTAGCATCCAGGTCATAATCCCGGCACTAGTAGGGTCAAGGACTCGTTGGTGTTGGAAATCAGCTGACCAAATTACCTGCCCTTGGCGGTCGAGGATACGGCGAATACCATGAGATTCTACGTGCAATCCTTGGGTAGCAAAGGTACCGTAAGCGTTGGTTAATTCCAGTAAATTTACTTCGTTTGAGCCAAGAGCTAAAGAATAGGTAGGCAGAAGATCTGATTTAATTCCTGCATTACGGGCAACATTAATAATTGGCTCAAATCCCACATCAAGCAATGTTTTCACTGCAACTACATTACTAGAACGGGTGAGGGCATCGCGCATGGTTATAGAGCCACGGAAGGTGTTGCCGTAGTTTTTGGGTTCGTAGTCATCGACGATAAAGGGTGCATCTAAGTAGCTATCATTGGGACTTTTACCAGTAGCTATGGCTGCGGCATAGACAAATCCCTTAAATGTTGATCCTGGCTGACGCTGTGCCTGGGTAACACGATTAAACTGATTTTTACTAAAATCTTTGCCCCCAACCATTGCCTGAATTTCACCATTGCGGGGGTCGATGGCTACTAAAGCTCCTTGAGTAAAATTTTGCCAGCGGCCTTGATTTTTCAAGGTTTTGGCTACTGCTGCTTCTGCTGCCTCCTGCCAAGTGGGATTGAGAGTAGTTTCTATTACTAATCCCCCTTTTGTGAGGATATCGGGGGCAACATACTTGGGTAATTCTTGGAGGACATAACTAGCAAAATACGGAGATTCTACCTGTAATCTTCTCGGAAAATTACTCTTGAGGGTTAGGGGTTCTTGAGTAGCTGCTTGCCTTTGGTCTGCTGTAATTAATTCATCTTCATACATCCGCTGCAATACGAGATTGCGTCGCTGTGTGGCAGCTGTGGGATTTCGCGCTGGGGAGTACAAACTGGGAGCGGGAGCTAATCCAGCCAGCATTGCCGCTTCTGCTAGGGAGAGTTCATCTACTGTTTTACTGAAGTATACCCAGGCGGCATCTGCTACACCGTAAGCGCCAGATCCTAAATACACCAAATTCAGGTAACGTTCTAGAATCTGGTCTTTAGTTAACTCTTGTTCCATCTTTTGCGCGAGACGGACTTCTTTGAATTTGCGCCAAAATGTCTGCTCTTGTTTGAGGAAGAGAATTCGCGCTAGCTGTTGGGTGATGGTGCTACCACCTTCTAGCACGCTCTGCGATCGCAAGTTATTCACACTTGCTCTAATGATTCCTTTAGGATCTATACCATGATGAGTGGCAAACCTTCTGTCTTCTGAAGCGATGAAAGCTTGTTGGAGTTTCTCAGGTATTTGCTCTAGGTTGAGTCGTTCTCTGGTGGCTTCACCTTGTTGTTGCAATATGCTGCCATCCACAGCTTTGATGGTCAGTGTTTGTTCGCGAGTGGCAGCTTTTAGTTCTGACTGAGCAGGTAAATTTTGATCTATGGTGCCAATAAAATAGTTTAAAGCAATAATACTGCCACCTATGCTACTACTTATACCTAAACCAGCCCAAAACCACATCCGACGATAAAAAGGTCTATCGCCGCTGCTCAATCTAGTCATGATCCCAGATGAGATACCACTCATCTGACTAAATATCTGCCTCGTTTTCATCAGCTTTGTGGGGGGTAAGCTCTCATTAGTGGCTTCCTCGTTCTTGTAATGATTACCAGGAGTCAATCGCGGTTCCTCCGTGTCAGAATCACTCAAATTGGTTGATTGTTGCTTGAACTAGGAGGTGAGCTTACCCACATCAGTTCCTTGCTCAAAGTAGCTGAAACCTAACCACCAGACAAAATTTTCGGGGTTAGCGCACCACAGTTGTGTTAGTATAATAGCTCATAAAGAATTAACTGAATTCAGTAATACATAAAAATATTTTTCCGTAATTAGTTATTTCTTTTTTGTCAGCATTAATACAGTATTTTGACATAATTGTTCACAGCATCCAGATCATTAATAGTATCTGAAAAAGCTATTGCGATCGCACTTGGTAGTAATATTGGTGATTCCCACGCCATCTTAGAAGCGGCGATCGCCACATTGGCCCAAACCCCAGGAATTCGACTACAAGCTCAATCTAGTTGGTATATAACTAAAGCTGTAGGTCCACCCCAACCAGATTACTTAAACGGCTGTGCTATTTTGCACGTACAAATGCCGCCGCAGCTATTATTAGAGACTTTATTAGCAACAGAACAAAAATTTGGGCGAGTGCGTCAGCAACGCTGGGGGCCGCGATCGCTTGATTTAGATTTGTTGTTATATGATGACTTAATCATGGATACACCACATCTCCAAATTCCCCATCCGCGAATGCGAGAACGGGCTTTTGTTTTGATACCTCTGGCGGAGATTGCCCCAGCATGGGTAGAGCCAATTTCCGGATGTGTGATTAAAGATTTGCTAAAAGATGTAGACTGTTCTGGTGTACTCTTATTCAAGAGTCATTAAAATTACCAGTCATCAATGCAAAACAACACTGATTTTACCAACTGAACAGTGTTTGTATATGTAGGTAGATATAACAGAATATTATTATGCCATTAGGTAGAGAATTACCACAGTTACTGAAACAAATCTTGTTTTATAAAGGTCGCAAGTTTGATTTTGAAGTCAATCGCTTGCGTTTACCTAATAAAGCAGAAGGAGATTGGGAATGCATTCGTCACCCAGGCGGGGCCCTAGCTGTACCTGTGACAGCCGAAGGGAAACTTGTACTGGTGCGTCAGTATCGTTTTGCCATTCAAGGACGCATCTTAGAGTTTCCCGCAGGTACTGTTGAACCGAGTGAAGATCCCCTAGAAACAGTACAGAGAGAAATCCAAGAAGAAACTGGTTACAGTGCCCAAAAATGGGACAAGTTAGGTGAATTTTTCCTAGCGCCAGGTTATTCTGACGAAATTATCTATGCTTTTCTGGCAAGAGATTTAGAAAAGCTGGAAAACCCACCAGAAAAAGAGGCAGATGAAGATATTGAAACTGTTTTATTGACTCCCGAAGAACTGGAGAAAGCAATTATTGAAGGTGAGCTGGTAGATGCTAAAACAATTTCTAGCTTTTTACTAGCGCGGCCTTTATTAATTTAGTAGTGATATACAGCTAAATCAGTTATTTCCCGTTAATGATCATTTCTTGACGGGAAAATTTTTTGCTTGTAGTAAGGGCTTTAGCCCTTATCTTGTCAAGCCCTGCGGGCATAGATAGCTGCGCTTACTACAAACTTAAAATAATATGCCAGTTGTGTAAGTCCTATTAGGTATAACCCGTTGTAGATATCGCTTCCAATTCTACATCCTGGTAAAGGTCGATAAAAGAAGCAGTTAGGTTAATACTTTGGAGTTCAAAAGTTTTGTCACTGGGAGTATAAGTTTGTAGAACCCATAGACCTTGTTCGTTACGGCGGAATGTTTCAACTCGTTGATGTTTGCTATTAACTAAAATGTATTCTTGTAGGCTGTCAAGGGTTTGATAGTCGTTAAATTTGTCACCTCGATCAAAGGCTTCAGTGGAATTGGATAGAACTTCGATAATAAGTTTAGGAAAGCATTTATAAGTGGGTGTTTCTCGATCTTTAGGGTCGCAGGTGATGATAATATCGGGGTAATAAAAGCGGTTACGTTTTTCGATACGGGCTTTAACATCAGCAAAGTAAACTCGACACTCTGAACCTCGTAAATGATTGCGAATTAATAAAGCGAGATTTAGACCAATGGTGTTATGGGTGTCAGTTGTTCCCGCCATTGCGTAAACTTGACCATCAATATATTCGTGCTTTATTTCGCTTTTTTCTTCTAGTTGCAGGTATGCTTCAGAAGTGAGAAAAATGAAATCAGATCGGGCTATCATGGCTTAAGTTTTTGATTGAATTTTTAAGTGCATCAACGAGTTTTTATCTGTTGTTTGAAGTGCCATTTAAAATACCATATCTCTTATTTATTGTTGAGTATACACAGGCAGGTTTTATTTGTATAGCTACACCCTATAAGGGTGTAGATGCAAGATTTGAATATCAAGATTTTTTATGACGATTAATCCAAATACCCCGCAAACCAGCGGACTTTGCGCCTTGATAGTCCTCTAGAATACTGTCACCAATGTGCCAAGCTGCTTCTGGTGGGCAATTATGTTTTTCTAAAGCAACAGCAAATATTTGGGGATCAGGTTTCGCTGCACGTACCTGGGTAGAAATAGTTACAGAAGAAAAATAACTACTCAGTCCTAAACCTTGCAATACTGAGTAAATTCGGGAATCGAAATTCGACAGGATTCCTAGTTCAATTCCCCATCGTCGCCAATTTTCTAAAGATGCCAAGACATCAGGATAAATAAACCACGGTTCAGGTGTACCGAAGTGAATATACAGTTCACTAAAAAAACCAGGAAAATCAGAAAATTCTTTGAGAACCCCCGCACTTTTAAAAGTATTAAGGGCAATTATCCGCCACCAATCAAATTCCCTTTGGGGAATATCGTGTGGTTCTGCATCTAAAAATACCGGTGGTGGTGCGGCTTTAAAGCTTTCTAGAAATGTTGTATTCAATATTTCGGCTGAAACTTCCACCTCAAAGTCTCGGGCTATCTGACTATAAACTTCGCCCACACTGCCTTTGACTCCGAAGAGTGTGCCCACAGCATCTAAAAAGATAACTTTCGGTCGTTCCATCAAACTTTGTATGATTATAAATATAGGATTTTAGATTTTGGTGAGACAGCGCAGTGATTCCAGTACCACGGCAGAGTTTACCTTAGCAGGTCACTGGCGTCAGCGCAAAGCAAACACCATCGGCAATTAGGTTTTCCCCTCACCATAGGTAATTTTCATTAGCCGCCAGGCGCGCCGGAGGCGTCACCCGCAGGGCTAGTTAAAGTTTCAGTGGTTAGGTAGCACTATAGCAGTTGCCAGGTAGTTTACGACATCAATTTAATCATAAAACCCGGACACCAAAAGAGTTTCAAGCCTGTTCTCTGCTGTATGTACTACGAAGAAAGTGTTTCTATAATAGGACGGACTAGCCAATTAAAGCCAACCTTGAGTTGATGGTCTAAAGTCGGCATCCGGTATAAATAGGCAAAACGACGGGCGAGATAAGCTAAGGAACCATCTAGTTTGACTCCTAAACCAGTGAGAGTAGCATTGTCTTTACCCAACGCCATCATTTCGCCTAACTGTTGGTAACGGAAAGGCAGTAATGGGCGATGAGTTAGAGAAGCCCAAATATTCCAAGCAGTATAATCAGCTTGTTGAAAAGCTGCTTGGGCTGTGGCTGGAACTTGCTGTCCTTCAGCATCAAGACAGTCTGCTAAATCTCCCAAGGCAAATATTTCGGGATGGTCAAGAACTTGCAACGTTGGTGTAGTGGTAATTTGACCACGTTGATTTTGCTTCAAAGCTAGGGTACGGACTACAGGTGCAACTCTTGTGCCTACAGTCCAAATTACTAAATCTACGGGAATTGTATCTACCTGATTTTTATAATCTAAAGAGATGGCATCTTGACTAATTGATTCGACTTTGGTTTCTAAGTCCAGAAATACACCTCTTGCTTCTAAAGCTTTTTTGGCAGCTTCTCGGTTAAATTCTGGGGAAGTGCGTAAAATTTGGTCGGCGATTTCAATGAGTCGGAAACGTCCTCTATCGCCGAGTCTGTCTGCTAGCTTACAGGCTAATTCCACGCCACTATAACCAGCACCCACAATGGCTACGCGAATTTTATCAGCATCAGATTCTGCCAATACTCGCAGACGTTCTTCCAAGCGATAAGCATCAGCAATGTTGCGAAATGGGTAGGCATAGGAGGTCGCCCCAGGTACCATATCTAGTGGTGTTTCCCCACCTAAAGCTAGTACTAAGCGGTCATAGGGGATTTCTGGGCCATCTTGTAAATGTACTCGTTTCTGGTCGGTATCAATTCCCGAGACAACGGCTTGATAAAAGCGCACACCTGTGTTTTGTAGCAGTTCTTCAAAGGGTGGGGCAATTTCCCAGGTTTGCAGTTCTCCGGTAAGTAATTCGTAGAGTAAAGGAGAAAATACAAAGCGATCGCTTTGATCAACCAGGACAATTTCGGGTTTTTGGTTATTCTCCCACGGTAATTGGCTTAAGCGCAAGGCAGTGTAGAGACCACCAAAGCCTCCCCCAAGGATACAAATTCTCGTAGTTTGTTCAGTCATCGGTTTTACAGGACAATCAATCCCAGCATGGCAACTAACTTCAGTGTAATGAATTTCCTTGATTCTATTGTCATGAGTCGATTTAAAAAAAACACTAACAGATGTATACAGATAAGTTATCGGTGCTTACCTGTGTACATTTGTGGTGTGGTGGCAAATTATCCTAGATATCTGGGAATATCTTCACCTGTTCAACTGGATATCCCTTCGTTGACTCACAAGAGGTACAGATTCTTAACGGAATCACGGAAGTCCCCACTTTCAGCGAAGCAAGGTGGGGATGGACAGT
>NZ_CAWUDE010000015.1:0-134900 GCF_963920895.1 Anabaena sp. CCY 9613 | reverse complement strand
AAACAATTGCAGACTGCTTAATCAATAAGGGTTTCCGCTTTTCTTAGTGCCATTCAGTGCTGAAAGCTTTCGCCTCACCCTTCCCTTCATTGTTCAATAGCTTTAAAAGCTGTAGTCCTTATCCTGCATACCTTTCCGCTTTTCTTAGTGCCATTCGAGTAAAGATTACTTGACGTTGATCCTCAGAAATTTCCCAAGATTCAGCTAATACTGGCTCTACCTCTGCTGTGATGCCATTTTCCCTGACTAATGCCTCATTCATAAAGCGGACAACGCCATAGGGAGAGTCAGTCAAGGCATAATTAAAAGTAGTTGGTTCCCGTGAAGACACTAAGACCAATTGAGAAGTTGGTGTTGCATCAATTTTCGGCAGGATGAAGCTGCGAGCACCAATGATGAACAACAGACTACACAAAGCCAGAGAAACAACTAGGCGGTGAGGTTGAAAAAGATTCACGAAATGTCGAAGCCAAACCAGCGAGAAGATACTAGTAATCATAATTAATTAATTAATTAATTGGCTTATTCCCACAGCAGTACTGCTGGCAGCACTTCTGGGTACGCCAGCCGTAACAACTGATAGCCAATTCCCGCCGTTCCCTGGAAAAACCCAGGATTGAACAAGGAATTAGGCAAGTTATTAAACAGTTGGTACGCACTTATTTTATCTGCTTGTGTTACCACCCAAGCTGTCTTTTTCTGAGCAATTTCTAGCAACTGGGGACGAGATAGTTTTTGGGCTGCTACCAATAAAACTTCTATACGGCCAAAATTGCCGCAACAAAGATGGTCTATACCTTGCAAACCATACTTCTGAGTTGTCTGTAATGCAATTTCTATATCTTGATATATTTCATTTCTTTGATATATTGACAAAATGCCCAAGCGTGACAGTGCAATACCAGGAGCGCCATGACACCAAGTAACCATAAATTTAGGTTGGTGTTGGCGCAAATCAGGCCAGTTCGCGGCGGCGGTTGAAAAAACACTGCGTTCATAGGCAATTCCCTCCTCAGCCGCTTGTAAATAAGCTTGGTTTTTGGTGACATCATAAAGCCGCAATAAAGCATATGCAATCCCGGATGCTCCATGTGAAAAACCTGTCAATGGCTTTTGAGCTATGGTTTTCCAGGCTTTGGGTTGCTCATCTTCGCTGACGCGGTGGGTAAGCAAATGCTGACCGCACTCATTAGCTTGGTCTAAAATTTTTCCATCACCGATTTGCTGATAAAGTGACAATAATCCTAAAATTGCTCCTGCTGCTCCCCCGATAACATCTAGTTGTTGGTCGGCTGCAATGAGTTCTGGTGTAATTAATTTAGCAGCTAACTGGGCATCTTCTAAAAGTCCTGGATTTGCTAAAAATTGGCTAATTTTGGCTAAAGAATAAATAATCGAGCCAATTCCTGTTCCACCACCTATTCCCATGCGTCGAGCAAATTTTTGCGTGAATAAATCATTGGATGTCTGCAATACTGTCCGCAAAGATTGTAAAGCATCCACAGCCAAGTGACCCCAATGACTATTATCTGTGACATGAGCAATAGCCGCCAAAAATAAAGCTACACCACAACTACCATCGTAGAGACTAAAACCCAAAGGCTGGAATTGGAAACGTTCAGCATTGGGTACATAACCGAAGCCAATCCAGTTGACATTACCAGCAGTATCACGCAGACATCTTGCTTCAATTTCAGAAGCGATCGCTTCTGCTTTCTGGAGTAATTCACAAGAAGTTAAAGGAGCAGTTTGTGAGAAATCAGATAATAAGTTGGGTTTTGATGCTTCTTCAGCAACAGAAGTTTGTACCACTCTGGCATAAAAAGAACCCCGGACAATTCCTATTTGGCTAGCTAAATCTGTTTGATTGAGGTTTTGTAAACGCTTGAGAAATTGGTTATAGCTTGGTTGTTTAAAATATTTTTCTAATGGTTGCTTTAGCCCAATGTTTAGAGCATCACTGCTACAAGATGCACCAAAGTAGGGAATATCGAACTGTTCCAAAGCTTGAATTTCTGATTGCAAAATTGCCCAAGCCAGAGGTTTTTGTTCAGATGTCAGACAAGTTTGACAAACGATATCTAGTTCAATACTACGCTCAATTCCAGAACGTAAAAATTCTGGAGCCAACGTCTTTTCTAAAAGTAGGTGATAAAAATTAGTAGGGCGAAAAATATATCGTATCTGCTGGGTTTGTAATAATGTCAGAAAGTTATGATTTGCTAGTAATGCTTGTCGGCGATCGCTCAAAAATTCATACATTTGCCTAAACCCCGTGACGATTTCTTCTAAGTAATCGTTCGGTGAAAGAGCAACTCCATGTAATATGGGTACATTTGCCTGAACATCTAACTCAACTTTCTCATACGCCAAATGCATTTCATCCGTATTGACAGCTTTCCAGCGCGGAACTCGCCAAGGTGCTTGCTGGGGATTCACACTACCCATTGCACTAATATCGTAAGCAACTCGTTTATCTGCGCCAAAGTCCCAACGAGGCAAAAGTCCAGTCCGCAACACAGAATCCTGAAACTGTTGCTCAATTTCAGTCATTTCTGCGATGGATTGCACCGAACCTTCTATGGGATTGGCTTGTGGGTGCAAGAGAGTTTCCGCATCAATCAACACCGGATGTTCACCGCTAGCAATTAAATTCTCGTAATGACAATCATTTCCCCCCAGAACATACAATAAACACAACAGCATCCCAGCACGCTGATAAAATCGTTGCGCTGCTGCTTCATCTTCGCACGGCTGTTGTTTTACATAATCCAAAACCCAACCATAGGTATGGCAATCTAGTAATCTAATAACTTGAAACGGTAAAGGTGCGCTCTGCTGATTACACCAATTTAATAACTGGTTATAGATGACTTCTAAACCTAAATTTTTGGGTTTGTAAACTAACTTTTGTCCAGATGTAAAAGTGAAAATTAAGACAGAACGACCGCGATTGTGAAAGTCTGAAAGAGAACCAGATATCTCTGTAATTTTTCCCAAATAATTTTCAGTAACATTTAAAATAGATTCAATTTTAGCTTTGTCAGTTTGCAAGCGTTGGATAAATTCTGCTGTTGCTTCCACCCAAAAATCAACAGTAGTTGCTATTAGTCTACCCAAAACTGCATATTGCTGAAAAAATGTTAATAAGCCATCGTGGAGGAGTTTATTAACAAAATTAATATAGTATTGTTTAGTAGGATTGTTTGATTGTGCCTCTGCTAATAAATTCAATTTTTCTAGCATCAAATTGAGCAGATTATAATTATCGGGACGAAAAGTATTAAATTCCAATTGTAGGGTTTTGGCACTGAGATTTACTAACCTCTTTAGTAAACTGCACTCTAGTTGTTGGTAAGCTTTTTCCGAAAGTAGTTTTAATGGTAAGCAATCTGATGATAATGATACCTCTCCCAAACTAGTGAGTAATTTCTGTCGTCCTACTAAGATAGCAGGAAGCCATATATCAGCAAAAGGTAACGGCTTTTCATCGTTAATAAGGAATTGCAAATTTTCTGAAGCTACTTCATTCAAATGCCATTCGGCAGAAGTTTGTATAATTTTTCTTAAAGTTTCTGCCCAGGTTGGAAGCGGCTCTGATTCTGTTAAATTTACACTCGATAATACAGAACGAACTGTATCAATATCTAATCCATCCCATTGCAATCGCTTGTGGAAATTTTCCCAATTACCTGAAGCAACAACTTCACACCAATGCTCTAAAAATTTATTGTTTGTTTGTTGTTCGTTAATTAATACGGAACTTTTATTGAGGCGTTCTGATAAAGAACTTGCTTGAGAAATAATATGTGCTAAGTTTTCATTTATCATTATTCATATCCTGGCATAATATCCCAAAATTAAATTATTCCATTTGGAGTGAGAACCAGCACAATTAAAGGCAACATTTCAACTTATCTGCTAACACTTGGACATGAGGTTCAGATAGCATCGTCACATGATCGCCGGGTACTTCATGGATTTCTATCGGTTGAGTTGTTAATTCACCCCAACCCAAAGCAGGTTTTTGAAAGCTTTGAGCAAATACACCTCCAGAATCTTCTGCTACCATCTCAGAGGCACGTAGGAGGGTAATTTTACCGGAATATACCTGCGGTACGTAATTGATTAAGGCTTGGTGGCTGGCTTTTTGAACTTCTATGATGCGGCGAATCATATTACGTCCAGCGTCGGGAGGAATGAGATTAACTCGTCTCAATTTTTCTAAAAAGTAGTTGAATTGGGCTTCTGGTTCTAGTTGCTGGAGTTCTGTGTAGTCAACTGATATTTTTTTACCAAAAAAGCGTTCTAGAACTTGCGATCGCTTCACTAACCACCGAGCATCATCTATGGGTTCTATAACTCCCGCGTGAATTGGTGCTGGTGTATCTATAATGACCAACAAGCCTATCTCTTGTCCTTGCTGTTGGAGTTGTTGAGCCATTTCAAAAGCCACTAGTCCACCAAAGGAGTGACCGCCCAAAAAGTATGGGCCGACAGGCTGGAAAGCTTGTATAGCTTCGATATAATAACTGGCTAATTCGGGGATCTCGGTATAAGGCTGTTGTTGTCCTTCTACTCCTGGTGCTTGCAACGCATAAAGTGGTTGTTCTGGACTGAGATAACGCCCTAAAGCGATGTATCCCAGAACGTTACCACCGATTGGGTGAGCGCAAAATAAAGGAGGCTGGGAACCTGCGGTTTGAATACCTACTAGGGGAGACCAAGGACGCTCAGAGATGTTGGAGCGGAGAATAATCGCTAGTTTTTCAATTGTCCCACCTTGGAAAAGAGTTGATAGGGGTAATTCCCGCCGGAACTGTTGCTGAATCAAAGCCATGAGACGCACTGCTAGTAAGGAATGACCACCAATGTCAAAGAAATTATCTGTCACACCAATAGGACGAAGGTTGAGAACTTCTTCCCAAATCTGCGCTAGTTCTAGTTCTAAGCTGTCGCGGGGAGTAACAAAGGTTTCTGGGTTGAGACTTCTATCGGGGGTAGGAAGTGCTTTGCGGTCTACCTTACCGTTTGGTGTCAGAGGTAGAGTTTCTAGGATCATCAGTGCGGAAGGTACCATGTAATCTGGCAAGTGTTTTTTAAGATAGTCCTTTAGTTGTTGCTGATTAATTGTGATGTTATTTCGAGGAACGATATAAGCTACTAAACGCTTATTAGAATTATCTTCGTAGGCTGTGACAACGCAGGTTAGTACATCTGGGTGCTGGCGCAGTATCGTTTCGATTTCCCCTAGTTCGATGCGGAAACCTCGAATTTTCACTTGATGGTCAATGCGACCAAGAAATTCTATATTGCCATCTGGCAGATAACGAGCCAAGTCGCCAGTTTTATATAAACGCTCCTGTGAGTCCTGAGTAAACGGATTGGGAATAAATTTCTCCTCGGCTAAGTCTGGACGGTTAAGGTAGCCACGGGCAAGTCCAATACCGCCAATGTATAGTTCTCCTGGTACGCCGATGGGAACGGGTTGGAGATGACGATCTAGAATATAAACTTGGGTATTAGCGATCGCACGACCGATAGACGGTTGATTTTGGGTATCGCTGCATTCGCCAATGGTGGCACAGACGGTTGTTTCGGTCGGCCCGTAGGCATTAAAGAAGCGACGACCAGCAGCCCAGCACGCCACGATATCGGCAGAACAAGCTTCCCCAGCAACGATGATTGTCTGTAAATCTGGCAATTCTTCAGCAGGTAGTACTGCTAGGACAGATGGTGGTAGGGTGAGCGTTGTGATGGCGCGATCGCGCAACAACCGCAATAAGTTTGTACCAGGCAGTAAATCATCAGTGGTTGCTAAACATAGTGTTGCTCCTGCTACCAAAGCCATGAAAATTTCACTGACCGAAGCATCAAAGCTGAGGGAAGCAAACTGAAGGACACGGCTATCAGGTTGAACGTTGAAAGCTTGAATTTGTGCTGTGGCTAGGTTACACAATCCTCGATGTTCTAGAAGCACTCCTTTGGGCTTACCTGTAGAGCCGGATGTATAAATTATGTAGGCTAGATTATCAGGCGTAACAACTTGCGTCGGGTTAATATCGCTGTGTCGGGCAATAAATTCCCATTCTCGATCTAGGTGAACTACAGTTGTTCTTTCTCCTGGTTGAATGTCTAATGATTTTTGGGTGAGCAATACCGACAATCTGGCATCTTCCATCATGAAAGTTAAGCGTTCTTTGGGATAGCCAGGGTCTAGGGGTACATAAACACTACCGATTTTGAGAATGGCTAAAATGCTGACAATTGTTTTGGGCGCTCGTTCTATGCAAACTCCTACCCGCATTTCTGGTTTGATAGCGATCGCCCGCAGATAGTTAGCTAGTTGATTGGCTTGGGCGTTTAACTCTTGATAGGTAATTGTAGAGTCGTTGAAAATTAACGCGTTCGCGGAGCGTGCGTTTAACGCAATCGCTTCTGGGGTGCGCTCAACTTGAGCCTCAAATAACTGATGAACGCAGACATCAGCAGGATAATCTGTTTGAGTATTGTTCCATTCGGATAGTAATTGATGACGTTCTGCTGGTGTCAATAAAGGCAACTCATCCAATCGCTGTTGTGGATTTGTAACAATGCCTTCTAACAAAGTTTGCAAATGAGACAACATCCGGGTAATTGTAGCGGCATCATACAGTTCTTTTTTATACTCCAAGCACCCCGTCAATCCTACATCGCTTTCTTTAAAAGACAAGGTTAAATCTAATTTGGCTGTGCCGTTATCTATCGGCTGAGAACTCAAGGTTAAGTTAGAAAGTCTCAATTCTGTTTTGGGCGCATTGTAGAAAGCAAACCCAACTTGAAATAGTGGCGAGTGAGTCAGGTGGCGTTCTGGCTGTAGTTCTTCCACCAACTTCTCAAAGGGCAAGTCTTGGTAGTTGTATGCTTCCAGCGCTACTTCTCGCACTTGTTCTAACAGCGTCAAAAAAGTTGGGTTGCCGGAAAAATCTGTTCGTAGCACCAAGGTATTGACAAAACAGCCAATTAATGGTTCGATTTCCGGTTGGTTGCGACCTGCTGTAGCTGTACCTACTAGTAAATCTTCTTGTCCTGTGTAACGGTAAAGTAAGGTTTTAAATGCTGCCAGCAACAACATAAACAGAGTTACCCCTTGCTGCTGGCTCAATTTCTTCAGCCCCTCTGTGAGAGTTTTGGGCAATGTTAGCTGTTGCTTTGCTCCTTGAAAATTTGGCAATGATGGACGTGGGCGATGCCTACGGCGAGCTTCGCTAACGCTAGGTAACTGTAACAACGGCAAATCACCACCTAGTTTCTGTTTCCAGTAATTCAGCTGGGTGGTTAGCACTTCACCCTGTAACCACTGTCGCTGCCAAATTGCAAAGTCTACATATTGGATCGGTAATTCAGGAAGTGTATTCTTGATACTACAAGAATTTGCCTCATAAAGTGTGCCTAATTCTTCAATCAGCACACCCATAGACCAAGCATCAAAGATAATGTGATGAACGGTCAAAATTAATACATAATGCAATTCATCTAATTGCAGCAGAGTCGCCCGCAACAAAGGCCCTGTAGATAAATCAAAGGGTTGTTGTGCTTCTTTGGTTGCTAGTCGCGTCACTTCTGCTTGCTGATGTTCTTTTGGCAGATGGCTAAGATCCACCTGATTAAGCCTTAAGGTAAAGTTGAGAGCAATAACTTGCATTAGCTCTCCATCTACTACCTGAAAGGTGGTGCGGCAGATTTCGTGACGACGAATAATTTCGTTCAGGCTTTGCTCTAGTGCTGCTACGTTGAGTAATCCCTGGATTTCCACTGCTCCAGAAATATTGTATGCGGGGTTGTGAGGGTGCAAATGGTCGAGAAACCACAACCGTTGTTGAGCAAAGGAAAGAGGAAGTTTGCCATTCCGTGAGGTGGGTAGTAATGGTTGAGAAGTTGCAGGAGTGAGAAAGTTGAGGATTTCTGCTTTTCGCTCTGATAACTCGGCTTTGAGAGCAGGGGTAAGGGTTCCTTGGGGGGCGCTATAACGGAGGCGGTCGCCTTCCACCCAAAGATTGATATTGAGCTGACGCAGATCGGACAAAAACTCGATGGTGGTCATAATTCTCCCTCCTCCAATGCGCCGTCAATCTGAAATTGCGAAACTAGGGGTCTTTGTTTTGCCCAACGCAGAGTTTCGATGCTTTCGGCTTGGGTGGCTAATGTTGGTGAATCAAAGAGCGATCGCAAAGGCAATTCTACTTGAAAGGCTTTGCCTATACGAGATACAAGCTGAGTAGCGTTGAGGGAATGTCCGCCTAATTCAAAAAAGTTGTCGTTTAATCCTACGCGATTAAGATTCAGAACTTGTCCCCAGATTTGCGCCAATTGCGTTTCGATGGGTGTGCGGGGTGGTACAAAAGTTCGGTTTTGTTGGCGGTTGGGTGCAGGAAGCGATCGCCTATCAACTTTACCACTGATGGTTCTCGGCAAAACTTCCATAACTACAAATACCGAAGGTATCATCGATTCGGGTAGAGATTCTAATAAAAAATCTCTCAATTTACCTGATTCAAGTTCTTCTTTCAGTACAACATAAGCACACAGGTATTTATTACCGTTTGCATCATCTCTATCTACAACAACTACATCGTTAATCAATGAATGTAACCGCAGTTGATTTTCAATTTCTCCTAATTCTATTCTCACGCCTCTAATTTTTACTTGTCCATCTCGACGACCCAAACATTCAAAATTTCCATCTTCTAAAATGCGACCTAAATCACCTGTTTTATAAACAATATCATCGGGATTATCACTAAAAGGATTGGGAATAAAAACTTTATTAATTAACTCAGGTTGCTGATAATATCCCCATGTGCGATAGGGAGTCCGAACATAAATTTCACCCACCATTCCCGGAGGACAAACTTTTCCTCGTTCATCAACTACTAAAGCCGCCGCTCCCTCCATTGGTTTGCCAATGGGAATAAATCGCCGTTGACTATCAGTAGGTTTGACGAAATAAAAGAACTTTGTCATTGTCGTTTCCGAAGCGCCGTAAAGATTGACTAACTGAATCCTCTCACCATAAACCTCCATCCATCGGCTAACATCCGCAGGTAGCAGGGGTTCTCCAGATAAAAGAATATACTGTAAAGATGAAAATCTTTTTGGATGTAAATCTTCATTCAAGATAGAACGAAATAAAGAAGGCACACAATGAATAAGATTAATTTGCTGTTTATCTATCCACTCAATTAACTTTCTGGCATCAAGAATAGTATCAATTTCTTCCGGTATACAAACTACTCCACCAGAACATAAAGGCACAAAGATATCTCGTAAAAAAGCATCAAAAGTAGGAGTTATTAATTGACTAACTCTAGTACCTTCTGTAATACCTAATGTTGTAATTTCCCAATTAATAAAATGAGAAATAGCCTTCAGCCGTCCTGCTATTCCTTTTGGCTTTCCCGTCGAACCAGAGGTAAAGTATAAGTAGCACATATCGTCTGGTTCTACTTGAATATTCGGCTTATTTACCTGATTATATTTTGGATAATTATCAAAAATTGCATTTTCGTCCAGACAAATAACTTGCGACTGTAAAAACTCTGCTATTTTACCATTACTAATTTTCGTGAATCCTGTTGCATCAACAATCAACCATTGTGGAGTCGCTTCGGAAAGTATAGTATTAATTCGGTGTTCAGGTAAATCAGTAACTAGCGGTATAAAGACACAGCCTGCTTTTAAAATACCGATAATTGCAATAATAAATTTCACAGAATCTTGCGCTAAAATCGCCACCATCGAGCCTTTACTAGCACCATGTTCAATGAGAAAATTTGCTAACTTATTGGACTGAGTTTCAATTTCGCTGTATGTGAATTTTTTTTCGCCGCAATCAATAGCAATATTGTTGCTATGTTTTTCAGCAGTTTGACTAAACCAATCTTGGATATAAATTTGATAATTCATAAGATTTTTAATTATATTTACCTACTGTTTGGGGGACATTTAAATCTGGTGAAAATATTTGCGAGAAAAATTTAAAAGCAGCAATTGTATTTGGTAAATCAGTATACTCTTGGAGAATTGACATACTCCATAGTTCTTCAGCAATAATCATCAACGGATCTAAAAAAATATTTTCTTCTTGCTTATTGGGAATTTTTCTAAAAGTTTTATTTAATAAATGAATTTCAGTGCAACCCGCAATC
This sequence comes from Anabaena sp. CCY 9613, assembly GCF_963920895.1. Classification (NCBI taxonomy): domain Bacteria; kingdom Bacillati; phylum Cyanobacteriota; class Cyanophyceae; order Nostocales; family Nostocaceae; genus Anabaena; species Anabaena sp. CCY 9613. The sequence continues at coordinate 124,713 of NZ_CAWUDE010000015.1, read as the reverse complement.
ATTTTTTGAACATTATACTTGGTTTTTAAAGTATCTAAAATAGGAATGCACTTTTGATATTCACCGTTAATTTTTAGATAATAAATCATTTTATGAATTAAATTTTGGTCATTTGCATTAGGTAAGATAATATAATCTTGAGCAAACTCCCAGAGAATATGTTTTTGAAATATTCCTAGTTTTTGTGTTCCAGTTGAGCAAATTAATAGATGCTTTTGTTGTCGTTCTAAAATTTTTTTAAAAATGATATCTACTAAAGAAATAATTTTATCTCTTAATTCGTAAGGTAGTTTAGGGAATAAGTAATGAGATGTTATGCAACAGATGACAATTTTTGAAACATCTAATTCGCACAATTGATATAAGGCTGCTATTAAATTAGTAAGTAAAATTTCATATTCTCCCCTCAACAAAGCTTCTGTACGGTCAGGAAATGTAGGATCAGAATAAACAATAACTTTAGGAGATTGTTGTTCGCGTTGACCTAAAATATTATATTCATAAATTGTCCTTAAAAATTCAGCTGATGCTAAAGGCCCCATACCACCTAAAACACCTAATATTTCCCTCTTGTGATTATTTTTCATTTTGTCAGTAAACCTTCCTTATATGTTTAAATAAATTGAATACCATTAATTAATGTCAGGCATTTTAAATTCTTGCAAAAATACCCCAAAAGTTAGGGGTATGATTAACAAGTCCATGTCAAAGGGAAGATTGAGGTGAAAGCCATCTTGTAGATATCTGTTTTTGAGATTATTGATAGTGACTGGGTTAAAATAACCTTGCTTTTTAATTAAATCACTGGATAAGATATCATTGATATATTCGATATTTTGTTTTAATAAATTGGGGCTTCCTGGTGCATGAAAAGCAAATTTTTCCCGTTCAATGATTTCTGGGGGAAGAAAGTCTTTTGCTGATTGTTTAAGAATATATTTTTCTTGTAAATTATTCAGTTTTAAATGTGGTGGTATTTCTTTGGTAAATTCAACTAAATTAATATCTAAAAATGGATATCGCGCTTCCACAGAGTTAGCTAAAGCCATGCGATCGCCATGATCAGCAACCAAGTGGTCTGATAACCTTAATTTAAAATCAAGATAAGACCTTTGATGAATAAAATGCCTATTTCGGAGTTTATCTTGATTAACTAATTCAAAATTAAGACAGTCAAATTCGCTAAATCTTTCGTTAATTTCTGAAGAATATAAAGCTAACTTTGTTTCTCGATAAGAATATAAATCTCTTTCATAAAAAATATTTTCATCTCCCCATACCTTAAGCCGTAACTCATCTTCTAATACAGATTCTAAACTATAATCTCTTTGATTATTTCGTAATTGTTCCAAACGGTAGCCGACATAACCTGCAAATAGTTCGTCGGCTCCTTCTCCTGTTAACACAGCTTTAATATGATTATTTCTGGCACAATTAGAAAGAGCCAAAGAAGCTGTATTATAGGTTTCTTTGAGCGGACATTCAGAATGATAAATTGCTTTGACTAAGCCATCACTAATTTGATGCCAATCAAACCAAGTATCATGATGAATAAAGTTTAGTTTTTTGAAGAGAATTTCTCGGTATTTTGACTCACATATATTTTTATCTGTAAAGCCAATAGAAAAAGAATGTGTATCAATTTCTGGGCGTATTTTATTGACTATAGCTGCAATTAATGAAGAATCTAAACCACCACTAACATATACTCCCACAGGAACATCAGCGTGTAACCGATACTTCACCGATTGGATCAAAAGCTCTTGTAATTTTTCTGTATAATAACTTTCTGGTTGGATAGAAGCAGTTTCATTAAGTTGCGGATAATTTAAATCCCAATATTCTGTAACTTTTACTTGAGAATCTTTAATTAGAAGATAATGACCGCTCTTTAAACTGTTTATATCTTTAAACATAGTTCGCGGACTTATTAATCCGGGAAATGTAAGGATTTGATCTAAACCCACTAAGTCAACTTCACGCTTAACTAACGGATGTGCTAAGATTGCTTTGATTTCTGAGCCAAAAATCAAAAATTTATCCACAATTGTATAAAACAGTGGACAAATTCCCATTTGATCTCTAGCTAAAATTAATTGTTGTTCTTGATAATCATAAAGAGCAAAGGCAAATTGACCATTGAGTTGATTTAAAAAATCTAGCCCATATTCTTCATAAAGGTGAATCAAAACTTCTACATCTGTATTGGTGCGAAATTTATGACCTTTTTTAATTAATTTATCTTTTAATTCTAGATAGTTAAATATTTCTCCATTACATATCAAAACAATTGTTTTATCTTCGTTGTATAGCGGTTGATTACCACCTGCTAAATCAATTAAACTTAATCGACGAAAGCCTAAGCCTAAATTTTCTTTAATCAAATATCCCGATGAATCCGGCCCTCGATGAATTAATGTATCAGCCATATCTTCCAGAATTTTCTTTTCTGGAATGCGCTCTTTAGAAATATCAAAATATCCAGAAATGCCACACATAATATGTTATTTTACTCCAGATAAATATTGAAACTATTAACTAGTATTTGACTTTCTACTGCTGTATTGTCAGTAGTTAGGGAAATATGCGATAGAGGATAGCCTGCATTGACTGGAATATTTTCCAGTACAGACTGAAGTTGTTTTAATATCCGGCAAATAGTTGCAGCATCAAATTTTTTTGGGAAATAATCAATTCTCATTAACAGTTCTGAACCTGGTTCTACTGTCAAACTCAGTTGATAATTTGTTTCAAAAAAGAAACGCACATCGAGCATTTTTAATCTACCGCTTTGCTCTTTTAAGGAAACATCAATTGGGTAATTTTCAAAGGTGATAAAGCTATTAAATAAGGGTGTTCCTCTGGGTATCTCACTCCATTCTTGAATCTGTACTAATGAGCTATGCTGATATTGAAGCATCTGTGTTTGTTGCTGTTGTAATTGCTGCAACCAAGAAAGTAGGGAAACATGAGGCGAGACTTGCACCCGCATTGGTAAGGTATTGATTAATAGTCCCACCATCGCCTCAACTCCTGGCAATTCTGCTGGACGGCCAGAGACAGTAATCCCAAATACTACGTCTTCTTCACCACTGTATCGACTCAACAATAAAGCCCAAGCGCCTTGAATGAGAGTATTGAGCGTGAGATGATGCTGTCTAGCAAAAAATTGTAGGGTTGATGTCACCTCAGCTGAAAGATAAATTTGCTCCTGACTATATCCCTGCTCATGGTTAGGTAAACTACCTGACTCTACCCCCAACTGAGTTGGAGAATGTAGTCCCCTCAGCAACCGCCGCCAGAAAGTTTCCGCCTCGCGCCAGTCTTGCTTTTTTAACCAGGCGATATAGTCTCGATAAGGATGGCTGGTTTTGAGGTCTAAATTATGGCCTTCACACAAAGCTTCGTAAAAAGTGAAAACCTCTTTGAGAATAATAGAATTGCACCAACCATCTAGTATTAAATGATGATGAGTCCAGATGAGTTGATGAGTATCTGTAGCAGTTTGGATCAACGCCAATCGCATTGGCGGCGTTTGATCAAGGGAAAAACTTTGGTGCAAATCTGCCTGGAGATAAGCTGATAATAGTTGTTCTTGTTCCCAAGAAGGCAAGTGACACCAGTTTTGGATCTGCCAAGATATCTCTGTCTGCTGTAGTACAACTTGGAGTGGTTCGGCTAAGTCTTGCCAAATAAAGATGGTTCGTAAACTAGGATGTCGATTGACTACCTGTTGCCATGCTTGCTGAAGAGCTTGAATATGTAATTTCCCCTGTAAGGTAAAAATCTTTTGCTGGAAGTACATTCTAGAATTTGGGGCATACAAGCTGTGAAAGAGTAAGCCTTGTTGTAGAGGTGAGAGACAATAAATATCTGCGAGCGCAAATTTGCTGCTGAGTTGATCTAGTTGTTGCTGGTTCAAATTAGCTAACGGGAAATCAGAAGGTGTGTAACCTCCACGCGTCGCCAAGCAATGAGCAATAATTTGTTGGAGTGTGGCTAAAAAACTCTCTGCCAAGTTCTCAATTGTCCATCGCCTGTGGACATTTTCGCTATAAGTCCAATTGAGTTGTAGTTTGCTGTCGAGAACGATCGCATCAATGGCGATTAAATGCGATCGCTTTCCTTGCAGACTCCGCTCAGATTTCATAGACTCTTGGATTATACGGAATGGTGTGGATTGTGGTAGCACTTGATCAAACCGTCCCAGATAATTAAAGCTCACTTCAGCTTCTGGAAAAGCTTGGAGTTGTTTAGTAATTTCTGGGTTACTACTGAGATAGCGTAGCAAACCATAGCCGATACCCCGGTGAGGAATCCGGCGCAATTGTTCTTTCACCGATTTCACAACCCAGCCAATAGCCTGAGATTTTTTGCCATTCTCAACACCAGTTTCTGCTTCTGGGGATAAGTCCAGCACAACGGGGAAATGGCTAGTAAACCAACCAATGGTGCGTGACACATCAATATCATCAAAAAGTGCCTCCCGCCCGTGTCCTTCTAACTCCACCAATAAAGTGTTTTCTCCAGTCCACTCTCTAAAAGTTAATGCTAAAGCTGTTAATAATAAATCGTTAATTTGGGTTTTATAGATGGCGGGAACTTCTTGCAACAAAGCTTGGGTATCAGCCACACTCAGGGAGACTGAGACGCTACGGGTAGAAGCAACGGTGTTAGGCTGTCCAGAATTATCTCTGGGTAAGGGGGAGACTGGACGCAAACTGCTGTTGAGCCAATAATCTAATTCTTGCTGAAGTTCTGTAGACTGAGCATACACATTCAAACGTTCTGCCCAATGCTGGAAAGAAGTCGTTTTGGCGGGAAGTTGGATAGCTGCACCCTGACTCAACTTTTGATAAGCTTTGTGGAAATCCTCTAACCAGATGCGCCAAGAAATCCCATCCATGACGAGATGATGAATGATAATCGCTAAACGCCCTGGTTGATTAGCACCAGGATTAAACAAAGCCATTCGCATCAAGGTTGTTGACAAATTCAGCTTTGTCTGCATTTGGGCAACTTCTGCCTCTATAGCCTTGGCTTGCTCTGGTGCGGGGAGATTTGATAAATCTATGTGGGACAGTGATACACTGCCATCATTGGCGTGAATTTGCTGCCAACCTGCTTCTACTCGCGCAAACCGCAGGCGCAAGGCATCGTGATGTTGGATTAAGTGTTGTATAATTTGCTCCAACCAGTTGGGGTTTAAATTTGGTGGAGTTTCCAGCAGCATCGACATATTCCAGTGATGCAGTTCAGGCAAATTTTGCTCGAAGAACCAATGCTGAATCGGTGTCAGAGGCACTTCACCAGTTACCAAACTCTGCTCTATTTGAAGTTTAGATGTCTTAGTTGCTACTGCGATCAACTGGGCGATCGTGTGATGGTGAAATAGCTGCATCGGGGTCAGACAAAGCCCTACTTCCTTGGCTCTGGCGACAATCTGAATGCTGAGAATGGAGTCTCCGCCCAACTCAAAGAAGTTGTCTTGCACTCCCACTCGCTTGACACCCAAAACTTCCGCCCAGATATCAGCTAATAGTTTTTCTTCTAAAGTTCGAGGTGCAATGAAGGATGCTTCTAATTCGGGGCGTGTCCAGTCTGGTGGTGGGAGGGCGCGACGATCCAGCTTACCGTTCAGCATGAGTGGCAAAGCGTCCAGCATGACAAAACTAGAAGGCAGCATATAGTCAGGTAGTTTATTCTGCAAAAAGCTACGGAGTTCATTAGTTGTCAATGCTGGCTCTGGATCAGGGACGATGTAGGCAACTAGACGCTTTTCACCTCGTTCATCATCGAGGGCGATCGCTACAGTTTCTCTGACTGCTGGGTGTTGTCGTAGTGCTGTGTCTATTTCCCCTAACTCAATGCGGAAGCCGCGAATTTTCACTTGATGGTCAATCCGTCCCAGGAACTCTATATTTCCATCACTAAGATAACGTGCTAAATCTCCGGTTTTGTATAGTCTCTCTGCTTCCCCTGCCTCCTGCCCTCTGCCTTCTATAAAAGGATTTGGTATAAATTTCTCTTTGGTTAACTCTGGGCGGTTAAAGTATCCCCGCGCTAAATTCGCACCACCAATGTATAATTCCCCAGATACGCCAATGGGAACAGGTTGCAAATGCTCATCTAAAAGGAAGATTTGGGTATTTGCCAAAGGTCGTCCGAGAGGAACCGTCGCTGAATAATCATCTCTTTGACAGCCTTCACTGATTTCTTCCTTCTGCCGTCTGCCTTCTGCCATCTGCCTTTCTACCTGATAAGTCAGCACGCCCACAGTAGCTTCTGTAGGGCCATAGTGATTAAGGATGCTACAGTCAGGAGCTAAGGCTTGCACTTTCTCAACTAAATCCCAGCTACAGCTTTCACCGCCCAGGATTAAGCAGCGACGGGGTAGAATTTGGGCAGGGTGTTGGCCAGAACTCAGTAAAGCTTGCAGGTGGGTAGGAACAATTTTGATAAAGTCGATACCGCCGTGGTAACGAAAATAATCAGCGATCGCATCTGCATCAGATACTCGTTCTGAGGAAATTATATGCAGACAGCCACCTGTACATAGAGCAGGAAATATAACTGTATTGCCTAAATCTGCGGCAAAACTAGAAATTAAGGCATAGCTGGGATTTCTGGAAATATCTAGTCGCTTTAGAATCCCATTGAGATAGTTGAACATTTGCTGATGCTCAACTGCAACTCCTTTAGGCTTACCTGTAGAGCCAGAGGTGTAGAGTACATAAATTAAATTTTCTGGGCTGACTTCACTAACCAAGTTTTCATTACTTTTTTGGGTTATGACATCCCAATCTGCATCTAGGCAAACCACACGCGCTTTGTGTTGAGAGAGATTCCCAGCTAATTCAGCATTAGTCAGCACTACTGTTACTTGGGTATCTTCTAAAATGAACGATTGGCGTTCCTTTGGTAGTTGGGGATCGAGTGGTATGTATGCACCACCTGCTTTGAGGATAGCTAGTAAAGAGATGATTATTTCTAGAGAACGCTCTAAATAAATTGCCACCAGCACTTCTGGTCCTACGCCCAAATCTTGTAAATAACGTGCCAGTTGATTAGCACTAGCGTTGAGTTGAGCATAAGTTAATTTCTGATTCTCAAATACAACAGCAAAATTATTTGGCGTGCTTTTAACTTGTTGTTCAAACAGTTGATGTATGCATTGATTTTTTGAGTAATTAGTTTCTGTATTGTTGAACTGAAATAATAATTTTTGTCGTTCCAACTCACTAAGAATTTCTAACTTACTGATTGTACAACACGGATTTTCAATAGCACTTTCTAATAATATCTGAAATTGTCCTGCCCAGCGTTTTATATCCTCTGCTTGCAATAAACTGGAGTCGTAGTAAAATTCTATAATTAATTCGTTATTTTTTTTGAGTAAACAACAAAGATTTAATTTAAATTTATCAATATAACTAAACTGCTGATAAATATAAAAAACGATATTATCTGAAACCCACTTTTCTGGTTCCTCTGCAAAATCAAAACTTATGGGGAAGTAAGATATATTTTCACAAGGACTATTTAATAAACTTACTTCATCCCAACTAAAATAATTCTGCCACTTGTATTGCTTGGTTACAGATTCATGAATCTGCTGTAAAACTTCTAAAAATTGTAAATTTGCTGCTAAATGAGAATAAATTGGTAAATATCTGGTAAATAATCCTAATGATTGTTGTAATTCTTCATATTGCCGTCCATCGTATGCTGTGCCGACAATCATGTTTGATTGTCCTGTTAACCGCCACAGCCAAATGTGCCAGATAGTTTGTAGGAATACTGATATTGATGTTTCATATTGCCATGCGAGTGTTTCTAACTTCGCAACCGTATATGCATCAATAGTGATGGCAAATGATTTTGGTTGAAATTTTCTAGATTTAACTGATTGTTTTTCTCCTGGTAATTTAAAATTAAAAACAGAAGAAATATCTTGCTTTTTCCAATAATCTCGCCCTAATTTCGTATCCTCTGCTGCCAATAATTCATATTGCCATTCAGAATAATCAACATACTGCATTGGTTCTTGCTGAAGTTGTTCTCTTGGTAAACCTTGATAGTAATAACTAATTTCATGTACCAAGTTCTTCAGGGTTACACTATCTGCACACAAAGACGGTAAACTGAGTATCAATAAATGCTTTTGCGGCGACAAAATAATCAGCAATACATCCAAATTTTGAGCTTGGGTAAAATCAACATGCAATTGGCTGAACTTTTGCCAAATTGCTGCAATTTTAGCTTCCTGTTCTAATGGAGTTAAAGTACTCAAGTCTTGGTGAGAAATTGGTAGTACTTTACTGTCGTTTATGACTTGAAAAGGGATAATTTCATCGGGTGAGCTTTTGAATGTGGTACGCAAAATCTCATGGCGATTAATGACAGTATGTAAAGCAATTTCGAGAGTCTTGATATCGAGAATTCCCTCAATAAAAATAGCGCCTTGAGTCCGGTAAGGTAAGCATCGCTCACTTTGTTGCAACAACCACAGATGCTTTTGCTGAGTTGAAAGTCGAAAAAACTCAATCATTTCCTCTTGCCTAACTACATCTTGTTCAAGTCACAGCAAAACTAGTTAACTCCAATAGAGGAATTTTTGCTCATCTTTAGACATTGCTAAGAAGCCGCCAATAGTAATTCTTGTTGTGTCACCCTTAACATCAGTGATTTGATGCACTATATTGCCACCGTGAAAAACAATCATATCTCCGATATCGGGGGTAATATATGTTTTTGAATAACTCTCTAAATCTAAATCTTTAGTGAAAGTCATAGATTGATTTTCTGACAGATCGTAAAGTAGCAAATCTCCGCCTTCTTCAGCTTTTTCGATGACTATAAAATAGCTGAGAGCATTGACCATTTTCGCAATTTTATTCAAATGATTATAGTATGGCTTATCCAGAAAATCATTGTTTTTATGGGCAGTCATTCCTCCTCGATTTGGATAGACAAATCTGACAGTAGCTGGAGTATAAAGCAGCTCGTCATTTTCCCTTGCTAACTCAACTTTTCTTCCTCCTGACATTTTATTTAAAATTCTTTCAACTCTGGCTTCAAAGCTTATATTAAAAAGTTTATTTAACTTGTTTCTAAAGCTATCCGCACTTGTGAAATATCTTTCTAGATCACTACCTGCTGCCATCAAAACACAGCCTAGTGTTGTCCCGTATCTTACGGTTTCTAGGTCATTTTTTTCATTTTCAAGTTTTTGCTTTACTTCTAACATTTCTGCTTTAGAAAAAACTTCTTTCAGGAGCATTCCATCAATTTCACCTTGATAAATTTGATTAATCCCATCTGGATAATCACTGGCTAATTCAGCATCAAAAGTTAGCCATTTATTTGTTATTAATTCTATCTTTGCAGTTTTTGTATTCATCTCGTTTTACTATTTGCCTCTTGTTGGGTATTTTTAGCTACAATAATTTTAAATTAGATATATAATTTTTCCATCTTTTATCAACTCCAGTAGAAGATTTTTTGATCATCTTTAGAGATAGCTAAAAATCCCCCGATAGTAATTCTCGTTTTTCGCCCTTCCACATCTGGTGTCACTTGATGCAAGATATTTCCTCCTCGAAAAAGAATCATATCACCGATGTTTGTGTTTATAATTTTTTTTGGGCATTTTTCTAAATCTAAATCCTTAATTCGGGTCTCAGACTGCTCTACTGGCACATCATAAAGTACTAAATCTCCACCTTTTTCTGGCGTATCTACAATAATAAAATAGCTGAGAGAATTTACCATCTTGGCAACTTTATTCAAGTATTGATAGGATGGCTGTACCAAAAACTCATTATCTCTATGTAAACCAATTCCCCCACGATTTGGATGTAAAAATCTGAATGTAGCTGGTGTGTAAATTCGCTCGTCATTTTCTCTAGCTAATTCAACTTTCCTCCCACCTGACATCTGACTTAAAGTTGCTTCAACTCTCGCTTCAAAATTTGTGTTAAAAAGTCTCTTTAACTCAGACCTGAAGTTAGCTGCTGTTCTTAAATATTTATCAATCTTACCGCTGGCTGCTGCTAGAACATAGCCAAGTGTTGTACCATATCCTACAGCTTCTAATTGATAATTTTTGTTTTCCAGTTTATGGGTTACTGCTAACATTTCTGCTTGAGAAAAAATCCCTTTTAGCAGTATTCCATCGATTTTGCCTTGATAAATTTCATTAATACCATCGGAATAATTCTTAGTTGACTCAGCATCAAAAGTCAACCAATTGTTAATCGTTATTTCCACTTGAGTAGCATTTCTATTCATATGGCTTTTTTTTCGTCTGTACTTTAGCTGATGTTCTCTACTAAGTGCGATGGCGTTCCGTCCACCGTAGGCGATCGCCTAAAATCTGCAATGATTTGTAGACACAAACTTTCCAGCTTTAGTTAACTCCAATAAAATACTTTTTCGTCATCTTTTGATAAAGCAACAAATCCACCTATACTAATGCGACTATTTTGACCTTTGATATCGGCCACTTTATGCCATATGGGGCCACCGTGGAAAAGCACCATATCACCAATTTCAGGGCTTATATATCTTTTTTCGCACTTTTCAAAAGCTGAATTTTTAACTAAATATTCCAAATCTTTGTTGGCTGCTTCTGCTGGCAAATCATAAACTATTAAGTCTCCCCCTTGTTCCGGTTTATCAATTATTAAAAAATAACTCAGATGTTCATATAATCTAGTTATTTCCCGTAAGTAATCAAATGGTGGATGATGAAGATTTTGACTACCTTTATGAATGATAAGTCCGCCCTTATTTGGTTCCATAAATCTAATTTGGGCTGGTGCATAAGTTTGATTATTTTCTGAGGCTATCTCTACTTTTCTTCCTCCTGATATCTTGCTTAATAAAGTTTCAACTCTGGCTTCATAACCAGTTGCAAAAATTTTGTTTAATTCAGTTCTATATACTGCTACATCCTGGAAGTATTTTACTGGATTACTTACTTTTTCTACTAAAACTGTGCCAAAAGTTTCACCGTATTTTACCTGATTCCGTAAATTTTTGCTATTTTTAAGTTGATGTTTAGCATTTAGCATTTCTTCTTGAGTGAAGACTTGCTTAATCAGCATCCCATCAAATTCACCTTTGCAAATCTGGTTAACTCCGTCTGGATAATTGTCGATGGATTTAGCTTCAACTGTCAGCCACAAATCATTTTTAATGTATGTCATTGTTTATCAATGAGAGTTTGTATTTTTTTACACTTAACTGCCATATGTAGCCAATTAAACAAAAATATTAAGGAATTACTATAATTTGGATGATCTTAATTAGCCTTTCGGTTACATCTTTATCATGATTACCTTGCTGATATCAAGGACAGTTAAGACAGTTAAGAAATGATTTACTGGACAGTTAAGACAGTTAAGACATTTAAGACAGTTAAGACAGTTAAGACATTTAACTCATCCCTTGGGTTTTTGATTTTTAATTATTTTGTATATATGGGAGTCTGGTTTGATTTTTGGAAAAATACGTAGGGTGTGTTAGCGATAGCGTAACGCACTTCATCATAGGGCATGGTGCGTTACTTGATAATTTGTAAGATGTAAAATTCCTTCAATACAGCATTTAACCCTTGATCAGCATGGGTTACGCTACGCTAATCCATCCTACGTTTAATTAAACTCACTTAACTTAAGCAAAAATTTATTGATTATTATTTAAGTTTAATATCTTGTGTTACTGCAATCTTCTATACCTCTACCGTAGGCGATGATTGATTTAAGAATGTAAACTTTTATACTTATATTTAATTATTTTTGTTCTTAACTGTCTTAACTGTCCAGTAAATCATTTTTTAACTGTCTTAACTGTCCTTGATATCAGCAAGGTAATCATGATAAAGATGTAACCGAAAGGCTAATTAATCTATCTAAAATCCAAAACTATTAATTTCTGGTAGCTGCCAGATTTATTTGTGAAATTTTTGGAAATTTGGGTAAAAGCCAACACTACGAACAGTCATGAAATTGGAGTAACAAAATGTCCATATCAAAATTTACTGAGTTTATGAAGATGATGGCGACAGAAGATGGACAGATGGCTATGCAACCAACAACACAAAGTGGTCAAGATTTAGCCAGAGCTTTCAGCGAACTTAAAGACGTTAATGGAGAAGCCAAAGTGGAAGGTGCAGTAAAGAAACTTGCTGCATTTGCTCAACATAAAGGCTTTGATGTTTCGGAAGGAGATGTGCAGACCTATCTCGATTCTCTGAAAGTCCAATATGAAATGAATCCAATGATTGCTGCAATGATGGATAGCTATTGTAGCAGCACTTGTCATATCGGTAGTGCAGTTGGTGAGAATTAAAATTTTGCTTCTGGATATCTAATCTGAAATTTGATACATCTCAGATGTTCAAAAAATAAGCTGGGATGTATCTACATAAGCTTTCTTTCACAAGAGGAGGCACAAAACTTGTATTTGGTAAAATCATGATTCAGTCACCTGTAGCTAAGTCCCTATATAATTTTGTAGAGTTGGATGTTAGTGAAATTAGGAAGTACCCAGAGGGAATTAAAAATATTTGCGATCGCCAAATTCATGGTGTGGTTGTCAAGAATTTCTTTTCCCAAGAAAATATATCCAAAGTCGTCAGTCAACTAACGCGCAAAGGCCCATTTCCCGGATCACCTTTCGGCGATATTCTTATTTATGGCCCAGCATTATATGTATGCGATGCCGATATAACTCAATATTGCAACGAAGCTGTTGGTTTTCGTAAATATTGCCGCCAACTCTTCAGTCAAGGAACTGATTTTGAGACTCGACTAACAGAAGTTCTCAGCGCCATGTCTGGTGGTCGTCCGGTGGAACTTCCTGTGACTAACGACGGTTACGCCTATACTCCAACTACAATTCGAGTTTTAGAGCCAGGTCAAGATATGGGCTGGCACTTTGAAAATCAGTTTCTGCATTGCACACCTGGCTATCGTCACTTGGAAACCATAGTCGAACCAGATGATCATCTTAGCTATTTTGTGGTTCTCAGTTCTGCTGAAACTGGGGGCGAGTTGGTTCTCTATGATTTAGAGTGGTCAGAAACAGAGTGGCCCGATAAAGAACACGGCGGAACTAGGAAAAATGGTCTAGTCAACGGTAAACTGATCGCCTCAGTCATGGAAGACTACGACAAAATGTATGTCAGGCCTGAAGCTGGTTCTCTAGTGGTGTTTGATGCAGGTAGAATTTTGCATCGTGTTTCTGCTGTTGAAGGTTCTCGTCGTCGCATTACCGTTGGCGGATTTCTGGCTTTTTCTAAGCATCGGGAAAAACTTTTCTACTGGAGTTAGCAGGTTAATAAGGCAATAATGTCATGGAATTTTCTACTCTAGTAGATGTTTTGCGAAAAAGAGCGCAGCATCAGCCTGACAAGAAAGCTTACACCTTTCTTAAGGATGGAGAAATAGAGGCAGATACTTTCAGTTATCAGGAATTAGAACGTTCGGCACAGGCGATCGCAGCTCAACTCCAAAGTTATAACGCCATCGGTCAACGCGCCTTACTACTATATCCACCAGGTTTAGAATTTATTGCTGCCTTTTTCGGATGTCTCTTAGCTGGGGTTGTAGCTGTTCCTGTTTATCCTCCCCGCGCTAATCAATCAATATCTAGACTGTGGGCGATCGCCAAAGATGCAGAAGCGACTTTTGCCCTCACAACTACATCCGTCTTAGCTAATAGTCAGCATTGGTTAACTCAGTTGCAGTGGCTAACCACCGATGGAATCAATCCAAACATGGCATCATCATGGCAGCAACCGATTATCCATCCTGACACCCTCGCATTACTCCAGTACACCTCTGGTTCTACAGGCACTCCTAAAGGCGTGATGGTAAGTCACAGCAATTTACTATCCAACTGTGCAGACCTCGATCTGGGATGGAACCACACAGCCGAAAGTACCATTGTCACGTGGCTACCAACCTTTCACGATATGGGGCTAATCTATGGAGTCATCGAACCCTTATATAAAGGATGTTCTTGCTACATGATGCCTCCTGTGGCATTTTTGTATAAACCAGTACGATGGTTGCAGGCAATTTCCACCTATAAAGGCACTCATACAGGCGCTCCAAATTTCGCCTACGATTTGTGTGTACGTAAAATTACACCAGAGCAAAAAGCTAACCTAAATCTGAGTAGCTGGCGGATGGCTTTAAATGGTGCCGAACCAGTTAGAGCAGATGTGCTGCAACGCTTTACCGAAACCTTTCAACCCTGTGGATTTGATTTAACTGCCTTCTGTCCTGGTTATGGTTTAGCTGAAGCTACCTTGAAAGTAGCGGCTGTGCGGCAACAAGATTCGCCTGTGTTTTTGCAAGTTGATGCAGACGAACTCGCACAAAATCGGGTAGTAGAGGCGACACCAGACCAAGAGAATATACAGACCTTAGTTGGATGTGGATATAGCGAGATTGATACAGAAATTGTGATCGCTGATCCTGAAACCTTCACTCAATGCCAAGATTCAGAAATAGGGGAAATTTGGGTATCAGGTTCCACCGTGGCTCAAGGTTACTGGAAAAACCCAGAACAAACAAAGCAAATTTTTCAAGCCACCCTCAAAGGAGATACTTCCAGACATTTTTTGCGTACTGGTGACTTAGGCTTCCTTAAAGATGGCGAATTATTCGTTACAGGGCGACTGAAAGATATCATCATCATTCAAGGACGTAATCATTATCCCCAAGACATTGAACTAACAGTAGAGAAAAGTCATCCAGCATTGCGTCCCAGTTGTGGGGCTGCCTTTGCAGTGGAATTTAAGGATGAACAACAATTGGTAGTAGTTCAAGAAATAGAGAGGAGTTATCTGCGACGGCTAAATATAGATGAAGTTATCGGTAACATCCGCCAAGCAGTATCCATAGAACATGAAATTAGAGTTCATACTGTTGTTTTAGTAAAAACCGGAACTATTCCTAAAACATCTAGTGGCAAGATTCAGCGTCAGACTTGTCGCCAAAAATTTTTGCATCACACACTGGATTTATTGACTCCAGAAAAAGCCCAAAAATTAACAGCAATATTATAAAAAAGAGATAAATTTATGTTAAATCAAGCTCAGGTTAAACATTTTCAAGATAAAGGATGGGTTGGCCCAGTGGATATTTTTTCGGCAGCAGAAATTACTGCCGTCCAACAATGTCTAGAGACTAATAGCCGCAAAATCAAAGAGGCAGATAATCAAGAAATTATCACCTTTTATAATAATGTGCTTAATTTAGAAACACCCCGCGATCATCATCTATTTCATCAACCAATAGCAGAATTATTTAAAAATCCTCAATTAATTCAAAGATTAAACCAAATTGCTGGAGAAAATTTATTACTCTGGTATACTAATGTCTTTTGTAAAATGCCCGGACAAGGAGAAATCAAATGGCATCAAGCAAAAGAATTTTATACATCTAGTGATATTGATTTTGAAAAGAAAACTTTAGTGTATTCTCAAGATGAAGACCCAATAAATTTAACCGTATGGGTGGCACTTGAAGATGCAGATTTAGAAAACGGTTGTATGCGTTTTGCTAATGGTTCACATCAGCAAATATTTAAAATCTTAAAAGGTAGTGTTCCGGCATCTGAAGGTGTGTTTGCTGGTATCAGCGCCCATAAAACAGTTTGGCAAAAAGAACAGCAATACTCCCTTTCTTATGAATTTGATGAAAATGACTGGCAAGTAGAAGCAGTACCAGTCAAAGCTGGACAAGCGATTATCTTCACTGAAAGTACAATGCATTGTTCGCTGCCCAATCGCTCAAATCGTCGTCGTCTAGCAATTATTGGGCGTTACGTGCGTCCGAGTACTCAAGTTTATCCCTATCGCTGGCAAGGCGATTTCATTGATGAAAATGCACATAATATTAAAAGGCATTTTTGTATTTTAGTTTCAGGACGCGATGATTATAAACATAATCTAGTTAGAGATGGGCATGATTTAGATGAAACTGAAGTAGAATTTCAACTCATGTCTAATTTAGTACGTTTTCATCACGTAAATATCCCTGAAGGTAAACTACAACTAGAGATTTATGGTTTAGAAAAACAGGCATTAGAAGGAGATTGTCAAGAACAAGAACCCAACCCAATTTTGCATCCCCGCAAATACATTCAGTGGCAAGCTTGGAATCAATATCAAGGTATGAATTCTACTGAAGCGATGAAGCGGTATAACCAATTAGTAGCAACTCTACCACGCAAAGATATTAAAGATTCAATTAGCACAACTAATATAGGAACCGTAAATCAGGAACTGTTAAAAGCGGCAGATATTCAAGCTTGGTTAATCGCCTATTTAGCTGAACTTTTGGAAATGCAGCCAAATGAAATCGAGGTAAAAATTCCTTTTCAACGTTATGGTTTGTCATCAGCAGAAGGAACTGTTTTGATTGGGGATTTAGAAGCTTGGGTAGGATATCAACTTGTACCTACTTTAGTTTATGAATATCCTACAATTGAAGCTTTATCTGAGCATATAGCAGAAGAATTGCAAGTCCTAGCTTGAAAAGAAGGCAGAAGGAAGCCTTCAACTCTTACTCTCTGCGTCTCTGCGCCTCTGCGTGAAATAAATTCATCCATCTTGATGTTGTGATAGTTCAGAACTAAAGGTCTAAAGTGGAACCCATAGCGATTATAGGCATCGGTTGCCGTTTTCCCAAGGCTAACAATCCCGAATCATTCTGGAAGCTTTTGCATAATGGAGTCGATGCGATCGCCTCTGTGCCAAAAGACAGATGGGATGTTGATGCTTTTTATGATCCAGATCCAACTACACCAGGAAAAATGAATACCCGTTGGGGCGGTTTCTTAGATCAGGTAGATCAATTTGATCCCGCCTTCTTTGAAATTTCTCCCCGCGAAGCTGAACGCATAGATCCCCAGCACAGATTGGTGTTAGAGGTAGCTTGGGAAGCTTTAGAAGATGCTGCGATCGCACCAGAAAGTTTAGCAGGTAGCCAAACAGGGGTTTTCATTGGCATTGGTAATTACGACTACGGTAGAATTTTATGTAGTGATTTATCTAACATCAACAGTCATCATGGTACTGGTCTAACTCTCAGCGTCGCCGCTAATCGCTTATCTTATTTATTGGATTTGCATGGGCCAAGTATGGCTATAGAGACAGCTTGTTCTTCATCTCTTGTAGCTGTTCATTCTGCTTGTCAGAGTTTACGGAGTGGCGAATCTAACTTAGTCATTGCTGGCGGCGTGAGTCTGATGCTAACCCCAGATATGACAATTACCTTCTCCCAAGCCCGAATGATGGCTCCTGATGGGCGATGTAAAACCTTTGACGCTAGTGCCAATGGTTACGTCCGGGGTGAGGGTTGCGGTATTTTAATTCTCAAACGCCTCAGTGATGCAATCAAAAATAGCGATCGCATCCTAGCAGTAATTAGAGGTTCGGCAGTTAATCACGATGGACTCAGCAACGGCATTACAGCACCCAACGGTAAGGCGCAACAAGCCGTGATTCGCCAAGCTTTAAAAAATGCCGATGTTGCACCAGCAGAAATTAGCTATATAGAAGCCCACGGTACTGGAACGCCTTTAGGAGATCCCATTGAAATTAGAGCGATCAAGGCGGTATTAATGGCAGGCCGTTCCTCAGAACAACGCTGTGGAATTGGTTCAGTTAAGACAAACATTGGGCATTTAGAACCAGCAGCTGGGATTGCGGGTTTAATTAAGGTGGTGTTATCGCTCCAATACGGGGAAATTCCCTCCCACCTACACTTGCAGCAGTTAAATCCCCATCTGGGTTTAGATAAAACACCGTTTTTTATTCCTAGAGAATGCCAACCTTGGCCCAAATTTAGCGATAGCGCAAGCGCTGCTGCTAAAGCAGATCGCCGTTTAGCTGGCGTGAGTGGTTTTAGCTTTGGTGGTACTAATTGTCATGTGATTCTGGAAGCAGCGCCAGAAGCTAGCAGGGGAGCAGAGGAGGAGAGGAGCAGGGGAGCAGGGGAGCAGGGGAGCGGGGGAGGAAGAATTGAGCGACCTTTGCATTTGCTGGCTTTATCAGCCAAGAATGAGACGGGTTTAAAGGAACTGGCGCAGCATTACGCAGATTTTGTCGCGTCTAATTCTGACATATCTCTGGCGGATATTTGTTTTACTGCCAATACAGGGCGATCGCATTTTGCCCATCGGTTGGCAATTGTAGCTGAGTCACATCAACAATTGGGCGATAGCGCAAGCGCTGCTGCTAAAGCAGATCGCCTCAGTAATTTAACTACAAACAAAGAAACATTTGGACTATTGAGTGGCAAGGTGGTTAACCGCCAGCCTCCAAAAATAGCCTTCTTATTTACAGGTCAGGGTTCCCAATACGTAGGCATGGGTCGTCAACTTTATGAAACCCAGCCCACTTTCCGAAAAACCCTCGAACGCTGCGATAAAATTTTACGTCCTTATTTGGATCAGCCGTTACTAGAAGTTTTGTATCCCAGCGAGGGGGAAAGTTCACTTTTAGATCAAACCGCCTACACCCAACCCGCTATATTTGCTCTAGAATATGCCCTTGCTGAATTATGGCAGTCTTGGGGAATAACGCCGCAAGTTGTGATTGGTCATAGTTTGGGTGAGTATGTCGCTGCTTGTGTGGCGGGAGTATTTAGCCTCGAAGAAGGTTTGAAACTAGTTGCTGGGCGCGCTCAATTAATGCAAGCTTTACCCCAAACTGGTGAAATGTTCGCTGTATTTGCACCTGAAATCAAAGTAAAAGCGGCAATTCAACCGTACTCTCAAACAATTTCCATTGCCACAATTAACAGCCCTGAGAATATTGTCATTTCCGGTGAGCGATCGCCAGTCCGGTCAGTGGTTGCTACCTTGGAAGCACAAGGAATCAAAACTCAACAGTTGCGAGTCTCCCACGCCTTCCACTCTCCACTGATTGAACCGATGCTGGATGCCTTTGAAACTTTAGCTAGCCAAGTGCAGTTTCAAACTCCACGCCTACCCCTGATTTCTAACTTAACCGGCGAAATTCTACCCTCCGAATATACCCCTGATGCCAACTATTGGCGACGCCATACCAGAGAACCAGTCAGATTTATGGCAGGGATAAATACTTTATTTGCACAAGGGCATAACTTATTTTTAGAAATCGGTGCCAAGCCCATCCTTTCAAGAATCGGTCAAAAATGCCAGCAAACTCCAGCTACTTGGCTTTCTTCCCTAGTTCAAGGGCAAGAGGATTGGCAGGTGCTACTTTCCAGCTTATCTGCTCTGTACATGCAAGGAGTAGATATCAACTGGACGGGCTTTGAGCAAGATTATTCCAGAAATAAGCGATCGCTTCCTACCTATCCCTTCCAACGTCAACGTTACTGGCTTAAATCAGCAACTAGTGAGCTACCAGACGTTGCACAAAATACAGATGAAATAACGAACCGCAAAGGCCAAAAGCAGGAGTATTCCCAGATGGAGAACAACCACAATCATTCCGCCAACCCGCCACAGCAGATTTTGGTAACATTACGTTCTCTAGTAGGAAATTTACTGCAAATATCCCCTGAAAAAGTAGATATTTATACACCCTTTCTAGAAATGGGCGCTGATTCGCTCATCCTAATTGATGCTGTAGCCAAAATTGAAAACACCTATGGCATCAAAATTGCCATTAGCCAGTTATTTGAAGAATATCGAACCATTGAAGCACTAGCAACTTACATAGCTGGCAACACACCACCTGACTTGCAGCCCAAACAACCAATCCCTAAAACACCTCTGCCAAAAATTGTTAGTACACCGACTTCAACTCCTACAGAAACCTTACCAGAGACAGCACTAGAGCGAATTATGTCACAGCAGCTGCAAGTGATGTCTCAACTAATGTTTCAACAACTAGAGACCCTACGTGGAACCACAACAAAAGTATCATCAGAAAAAATAACTCCATCTCCCCTTAATTCTCCTTCTCTCTGCGCCTCCGCGTCTCTGCGTGAGAA
The DNA here is from genome assembly GCF_963920895.1 of Anabaena sp. CCY 9613. Lineage (NCBI taxonomy): Bacteria > Bacillati > Cyanobacteriota > Cyanophyceae > Nostocales > Nostocaceae > Anabaena > Anabaena sp. CCY 9613. The sequence goes on along the minus strand of NZ_CAWUDE010000015.1, from coordinate 104,704 downwards.
AAAAAATCAAAAACCTGTTGCAGAAACTCAAGTCAAAGAACTAAACCCCCACCAACAACACCACCTAAAAACCCTAATCGCCCGATATACCAAAAAAACGCAATCATCCAAACAACGAGCAGCAGCCAGCCGCTCCATTCTTGCCGATAGCAGAGCCGTAGCCGGATTTCGCCCTTCTATCAAAGAATTAGTTTATCCCATCATTGGCGAACGAGCTAAAGGCTCCAAATTTTGGGATCTTGATGGTAACGAGTATATCGACATCACAATGGGGTTTGGAGTGCTGCTATTTGGTCATAACGCACCATTTATTACTCAAGCCTTAGAAGCACAAATCCAGCAAGGAATACAACTCGGCCCCCAATCCCATCTAGCCGCAGAAGTAGCCGAATTAATCTGTGAACTTACAAATACAGAGCGAGTTACATTCTGTAATTCTGGTACAGAAGCAGTGATGACGGCGCTACGGCTATCACGTACAGCGACTGGTAGAAATAAAATTGCTTTATTTACTGGTTCTTATCATGGTCATTTCGATGGAGTTTTAGCAAGAGCCGCCAACGGTGAAAGTGCTATGCCAATAGCAAATGGCGTCTCTGGACAAGCCGTTGCCGATGTGCTGGTACTGAATTATGGCAATCCCCAATCTTTGGATATTCTGCAAACTCATGCCCACGAATTGGCTGCGGTATTAGTGGAACCAGTGCAGAGTCGCCGTCCTAATTTACAGCCCCAAGAGTTTTTACAAAAGTTGCGGCAATTAACACAAACAGCAGGTATCGCTTTGATTTTCGATGAAGTGATTACAGGTTTTCGCATTCATCCGGGCGGATTTCAGGCCTATTCTGGCATTGAAGCGGATCTCGTCATTTATGGCAAGATTATCGGCGGTGGTCAGCCAATGGGGGTTATAGCTGGCAAGGCCACTTACATGAATGGCATCGATGGTGGACAGTGGAATTATAGTGATGCTTCCTATCCTCAAGCGGAAAAGACCTTTTTTGCTGGCACCTTTAACAAAAACCACATGGCGATGGCTGCGGCGCGGGCAGTATTACAACATCTCAAGCAGGAAGGTATTAAACTTCAACAGCAATTGAACCATAGTACATCTAAGTTAGCTGCAACGCTGAATGCTTACTTTCAAGCAGAGAACGTACCGATGGAGTTAGTACATTTTGGCTCTCTGTTTCGATTTGCTTCCACAGAAAATATAGACTTGCTGTTTTATCATTTACTAGAAAAAGGTGTCTATATTTGGGAAGGGCGTAACTGTTTTCTGTCCACTGCACATACCGATCAAGATATTGATTATCTAATTGCGACAGTCAAGGAGAGTGTAGACGAATTGCAGCAAGGTGGTTTTTTGCTCCAATCTGCGGATATATGCGCCCCGTCTGCCACGTCAGTCGAAAAAACACAAACAATTACTTTACCCACCCCGAAAGAAATTAGCGATCGCCTCACACCCCAATTCCATCAATTAATTGTCCAGCAAGACTTAGCAGCTTATCAACAAGCATTAACTAAACTAGAAGCTTTAAGCTTCGCCTACGTTCTCAAAGCTTTCCAACAAATGGGTTGGGAATTTCACCTTGGCAATAAATTTACATTCCCATGCATCGCTGAACAGTTAGGAATAGTTAACCAACACCGACGGCTACTAGGTCGCTTGCTGGAGATATTGGAGGAAGAAAAAATACTCCGTCAAGTTAACGATCGGTGGGAAGTGTTGCAAGTACCGGAAAGTCCAGAACCAGAGGAAAAAGCGATTTTGTTGGCATATCCAGCTTTAGAAGCAGAGTTATCTTTGCTACAGCGTTGCGGGCAAGAACTAGCCCAAGTGTTGCAAGGAAAACGCCACCCACTACAGCTGTTATTCCCCAACGGTGATTCCACAAGCTTAACCAAGCTGTATCAAGATTCACCCGTAGCGCGGATCATGAATACTCTGGTGCAAAACACAATTGCCATTGCCTGGGAAAATTTGCCCAAAGGTAGCAACGTGCGAATCCTAGAAATTGGTGCTGGTACTGGAGGAACAACAGCCCATATCCTACCTCACCTACCAGCCGCACAAACAGAATATGTATTTACCGATTTATCCCCTGTTTTTATGGGTAAAGCTAGGCAAAACTTTAGTGATTATCCATACATACAATATCAGATTTTAGATATTGAACAAGAGCCTGAAAATCAAGGATTTGCGGCTCATCAGTATGATGTAATTGTAGCGGCAAATGTACTGCACGCTACTACAGATTTAAAACAATCACTAAAACACGTATTACAACTATTAGTTCCAGGCGGATTGCTAATACTGATGGAAGGAACAACCCGTCAGCGTTGGTTAGATTTAATATTTGGGTTAACTGAAGGGTGGTGGAGATTCTGCGATCATGATTTGCGACCATCTTACCCATTACTTTCTACTTCCCAATGGCAAGAACTATTACACTCAAGCGGATTTAGAGAAGCGGTGTCTATTCCATCTGCCTCACAAATGCTGTCTGATTTACCCCAACAGGCGGTAATTGTAGCTGAAGCAGCGCACAAAATACCTTTAACTGAAGCGCAAAAACAGCTTTGGGTTTTGGCACAGATGAGTGAAGAAGGTTCCATTGCCTACAATGAATCTGTAAGTTTGCAATTGCAGGGTTCGTTGGACTTAAAGGCAATGCATCAGGCGGTACAGAAAGTTGTCAATCGCCATGAAGCGTTACGAACTATGATCAGTATTCAAGGCGATTTTCAGCAGATATTACCGTCTGTGAAAATAGATGTTCCTGTAATTGATTTTTCAAATTTAGAAAGTAGCGATTGCGCGGAGCGCAGCACCAAAGGCGATCGCAAAACTAAAGTAGCTGAGTGGCTGAAAAAAGAAGGACATAAACCTTTCGATCTCAGCATTGCGCCTTTATTGCGTGTCCATATTCTCAAACTAGAGTCACAACTGCATCTGTTGGTGCTTACTGCTCATCACATTATTATTGATGGCTGGTCAATTGATATCATCTTCAAAGACTTAGCCACAATATATTCCGCCGAATGTCAGGGTGTTCGCTATCAACTTGAAGAACCTCTACAATTTCGAGAATATATCAACAGCCAAGGACAAAAAATAGCCAAAGATGAATCTTACTGGTTAACCCAATTTGCTAATTCAATTCCCGTTTTAGAATTGCCTACAGATTATCCCCGACCTCTTGTACAAACTTACGCTGGAGTTGAACATTGTCAGATTATCGATAAATCCTGTTGTCGTGAGTTAAAAAACTTAAGTAGTCAGCATGGATGTACTTCGTTTATGACTTTACTAGCCGCATTTAATCTTTTGCTACATCAACTTACGGTTCAGGACGATATAGTAATTGGTGTGCCTGTGGCTGGACAATCTCATGTAGGTGGTAAAGACCTTGTTGGCTATTGTGCCAATGTTTTGCCATTACGATTTAGTCTGAAAAACCAAAGCTTTACCGACTATCTTAACGATGTGAGAAAGGTGCTTATCAATGGCTATGAACATCAAAATTATCCTTTTAATCAATTGCTGAAGAAACTGAATATCAAGCGCGATCCTAGCCGGACACCATTAATTACAGCATTGTTTGGGATGGATAAATTTGGTGCTAAACTAAATTTTTTTGGATTAGAAGTTGAAGGATTTACAAATTATATTGGCATTGCTCGGCGAGAACTCACTTGGAATATTGTTGAGATAAATGGTCAACTATTATTGAAATGTAATTACAATTCAGATATATATAGTTCTGCCACTATTGCATATTGGATAGAACAATTTCAAATAATTTTACGCACAGTGATTAAACAGCCAAATGTTTTGTTGGATGCGATCGTAGAAAAACTCACCGCATCAGAAAAAGAAAAACAGCTTGCAGAAGAAAAAAAATTAGAAGCTTCTAGCATCCAGAAATTGAAGAATTTTAAGCGTCAAGCGCTAAAAAGTTAAAATTAGTTTTCACCAGAGATAATATGAATAGACAAATTATGAATTTACCTCTTTCTGACACAAATAAGGAAATTAAACTAGAGAACTTTAAAGTTTTGCCGAAATTTGTTGGTGCTTGGGAAGGGCACTGGACTCGTCTAGACAAAGATGCTAATGAAATAGAAAGATTCACATCAGTGTTAAACCAAAAGATTATTAACAATCAGTGGGTTCAAACTAACCAAAATAAATATTCCAGTGGCAGAATAGAAAATCTCAGCTTTTTCGGCAGAATTGTGAATAGTAACACAGTAATTCTTGAAAGCCCTAATGTTCCTTATTGTAACTTTCTAATGCTTGTCGAAGAAGTTGGGGAAAATCTAATCATTATCAATGTATCTGACAAAGTAACTGATGTTACTTTAGCAATAGAAACTATCAATTTAATTAGCAATAATCAAAGAATCAGAACTTTACAAAAATTTCATGTACAAGATGGGAAATTGAGTGGATTCATAATTGTTGTTGAACACAAAATTGATTGAGGCTACCTTAACCCGGATTTATTACGAGTGAGAAAAAACGGCTTGGATTAGCAAAATTTGAAATGATTTGGGTGTGGTTCTTTTGAATTTCTCAAAAGTTCTTGGGAGCAAACAAAAAACATAGAACTCCGTCGTACATTTTTACTAGCAGTAGCGATGCTGCGACAAGATAAAGCAATAGATTTTCTGATTTCACTAGTAGCTCAAGGAAAAGACCTCGATGCAAAAGATGCCATTGCCGCGTTGAATATTTATCGAGAAGATGGTGAACTGTGGCAGCGAGTTAATCAAGCGAGTAAACAAACAGCCAATTAATAGGAACTTAACTTATTGTCTGTCAACAAGTTGAAGATGTTAGTAGACAGCGAGATATTTGGGACTTGTTTGTGAGCGTTAAACGTCCTCAGAGGTGAGGGGGCGATCGCTACTCAAAATGGAAGATTCACAGACTCAAATTTGAGCCAGTGATTCAAATTACTCGTTGGACTAAGCTAACCGACAGGATTCCACAACGGCTGATGCACAATGCGAATGTCATACCAGTTGCCATGTCATTTCCTGCCCCGCCCCCAAAGGTACAAGCCCAGATTCCATAAATGGAACTTCATCAGGAACGCGCCAAGTCGTTTTGGACAAGGTAATTCGCTCGCTATTACGCATAATAGGGGCGATCATCCAGATATGATATGGGCGATTGCCATTGAACGGAGATTCTCAAGACTTGGATTCAAAAATTATCAGTTATCGTACAGCATCCTTGCTAGATAAGATTGCTTCTGATTACGCTACAAGCAATTAAATTGAATTAAGTACTCAGTCTGCTAAAGTTACCTAATTTATATTAAGTAATCAAGAATTAATATCAATACAAATCACTGTTACGTATGGATTAATCACTGATTCAGGTACATGAATTGTTAACTCTCCTAGCGGATCGGAATTGAGGAAAGAATCCATAATTGCACAACGACTTGTGTAAGTTAGTGCTGTACCGTCAGCAAGAACAAATACCGATTTTACTCGTTTAATTGGTATACCCCTAACTGATATTGTTTCGTAAGGTTTCATTAATAGGTGTAGATAAATGCGATTGCCCTGACGAGTTGAAGGTCCATAAAATTGCCAAGGTTCTAACCCTGGTGTGGTATCAAGTATACTTTCAGAGTTCTGAGACATCCAATCTGCTATATCTTGGAGCCGTTCTAACTGCTCAGGTGGGATTTGCCCATTACCCATTGGACTTACATTGAGTAAGAGATTGCCTCCTTTACCTGCTACTTCGCAAAGAGTATGAATCAATTGACGAGAGGATTTGAAGTTGCCGTCATCTGGGTTATATCCCCAACTTTCATTTATAGTCAGGCAGGTTTCCCAAGGACGAGCAGGTGGATGAGGAGGAATAAACTGCTCAGGAGTATCAAAATCTCCACAGTTTGGCAGACGATCATTAATGAGAATATGAGGTTGCAAATCACGAATCGTTTTGGCTAATTCTTGAACCTGCCATTGCTCTGGAGTGCGTTCCCAACTGCCATCAAACCAAATGATGTCAATTTGACCGTAGTTGGTCAATAATTCGCGGATCTGATTGAACAAAAACTGAATATATCGCTCCCACTGTTGTGGTGTAGGTTGAGGTAGTTGGTCAAAACGATAAGGTTTATCTGCCTCTGTAAAAGCTGGATAGTCAGGATGATGCCAGTCACTAAGTGAAAAATAAAGACCAATACGCAATCCTTCAGAGCGCATAGCTGCGATAAATTCACCTACAATGTCTTTTTCATAAGGTGTAGATGCCATCGAAAATTCTGATTCTTCGGTATGAAATAGGGCAAAACCATCATGATGCTTGGCTGTTAATATGGCATATTTCATTCCTAAACTTTTTGCTAAATATGCCCATTCTTGAGGATTATATTTCTGTGGATTGAAAGTACTGGCTGTGTAGTGATATTTCTCAACTGGAATATCTTTGCAAAAAGGCAGACTGAATACACCCCCAACTAACGGCCAAGATAACTCACATCCTTGTTGAGAACTATGTCCCCAATGAATGAACATCCCCCATCGCGCTGCATTAAACCAGTTATTCATCATGGTGAAATTTGGCAATAATTCTGCTTATTTAAAGAAATAGCTGCCTTTGCATCTTAGTACATATATATACAGTTTTTGGTTGTTGAAAATGCGATAACCTACTGTCGGGGTAGCCCATCGCCTATGGTTTACGGCAAGTTACGCGGCACTGCGCTCCACGCCATCGACTCAACGTAGTTTATCGCAGCGCGTAAAAAATCATACTTGCCATCTTCGATTATTTATAGTGCATTTGTACCCACAAGAGAAACCCTAAATCAATCTCACCTGATCCGTGGGGGTTTTGTTGCGTCTTATGTATAAATCCCCGTTTTAGGACGCAACTTCCAGAGGGATTGCGCGGAATGTGGCTGGATGGATGATACTGTGTAAAATGCCACATTATTTCAACTAATGTATGACTAATCTCAAGGTATATTCTCTGACCTTTTTACTTACTGTATTAGTATTTCCCAGTCGTGCTGTTGCTTTTGCTCCACCACTTGCGACACAGGTTAAGGAAGTAGCACAGTGGTTCACAGGTTTTTTTGACAATGCTCAACAGGTAGCTTCTAATCCTAATGTTCCGCTCATCACTATGTCTAACTGTGAATGGCACTAAGATATCGGCAAATCCAATATTCATAAGGCTTTTAGGTGTGGGGTGTAGGGTGTGGGGTGTAGTGGTGTTCGCGCCAGCGTTGCGTAGCAAAGAAGTTTATTAATGTTCGCACTTGTTTTTAGTTTTCTTGATTTTTTCCCTACACCCTACACCCTACACCCTACCCCCTGCCCTGACTAGGTTTTACGTTTTCTTAGTGCCATTCCGTTACTGGGAAAATGTGCCAGAGGCGATAAGCCCGGAGGGCATGGCTTCGCCTATCGCTTACTTGAAAGAGGCATTGCGAACTTGGAAAGGGGTTAAATCACCGGAGGCTGTGTTTGTGGCAGCTTGCAAGGAGGGGAGGAAACCGGAGTCCACGCAGGCTAAATCTGCTGTGAAAGAATGGTTTGAGTGGGCAAGGCAGAAGCGAATTGTGATTGCGATGTCGGGTGAGGTTGTGTACACGCCGGATGGTGAGGCGGTGGCGTTGCAGGAAATGATGAAGAAATATCCAAAAAACGAGTAATTTTACTGATTATTTGGAAAATCATCGCAGATAAACAGATTGCTTCTGATTTTATTCAAGGGAATTTGGTCTGAGCAAGGATTTTAACCATTCAGGTAGCTCCTGGATTTTTTGGGTAACTCTTCCATTTTCAATAGTTAGTATTTGTTGATACCCTTTTACTGTTGAGTTATCAAAGATTAAAATCCGGTCAGCTTGTTGTATAGCTACGGTTAAATTGGATAGACTGCGTAAATATCTACGCCGAATGTCTTCTTCTGGTACGTTATGTCCGCCTTGTGCAACTCTAGTAGCAACACGCTCAATGCTAATTTCTACATTATCGATGCCAACATAAATGAGGTAGACTTGCCACCCTTTTTGCTTAACTTCTGCCATCATTCGTACATATGTATGGCCCGATAGCGTAGTTTCTACTGCAAAGCTTTCCTTTCATTATTCGTCAGGTAAGCACGAGCGCGTTTAATTGCTTGCCTTCCACCGAGTATTGCTGCTGCTTGGGGATCATCAGGTCGAAGTTGTCGTGCTTCTTGATCCGGGTCGATAATTGGAACTCCCAAAGCTTCTTGAGTAGCGCGAGTAAAGGTACTTTTACCCGACCCATTTGGCCCAGCGATTATGGTTAGGGTAGGTTTTGTTTGGGTCATCGACTCTTAACTTCACGGATGATTTCTCGTGTTCCGTCTGAACGTAGATAATATTCAAAGCAACGACCATCTGATAACTCCATAATAGGTACACCTTTGAGAGAATAAAAAATTGGATGACCAGCAACTTTATGTTTGGTAATTTCTTTCTTCACACCTTCTTGTGCTAGCCTCTCAAGCTCTTTTCCCCACACAGAAAATTCATTTTGCTTGCCGTTATTAGATTCAGTATTTCCCTGTATCATCTTCATCTCCTATTTCAAACCCAAATCAAACTAACTGTTTCAGTTTACACACGGACAAATTCCAGCACTCGTTCCCATCCCCAATGCCACGCAGTATCTACCGTGATTGCTTTCCCGTTGGTGAATTTGATGAACTCTGTGCCTTCATCATAAAAAACATCAGCAACAGTTTGGTTGCGGACATCATACCCCCACATTTTAGCCGCTGCATTCCACCATTTTTGTCCCGGTGACTCCAACATCGGCAGTTCCAGGTACTCATCTTTCCAGTCCTTTGGTTTCCATTGCTCTCGCAAAGCACTGACCAAAATTGCGTTTGGGAAAAATTGCTTTTCGTTCTTTTGCAACCACAGCACATAGTCAATTGTGCTTCTGAAGGCATCCTCTAAACCGTAGGTGCAGCCTTCTAAAGTGTTTTTAACTTCTTCAAGTGAAAAGTTCACTCCAATGGTCACTAACGCTCGTTCGTATTTTTTGAATATCTCGTATTCAACTGAGTCTTTTTCCCAGAACCAAAAACTGGACATACTTGCTAAAAAGTTGGCAGTTTTAATTGATTAAATTGTAGCAAGTGCCTTGTTTGGTGAACAGAGCGTGATCGCTACACGGTCTAAAGACATTGGCAGATGAAGAAATTGAAGATGGCGGAGGTATTGAAAGAAAAACCTGCACAACATAAAGTTTTTCAGCACGGCTAAGTCCTTGCAGCGTGTTTAGCAATTAGGATTAAGACTACGACCAGCGATGAAGGTAAAAAGCATGAAGCGTTACAAGAATACCGAGCATTACAAAAAAGTTAAACAGGCAGAAGCAGAATTAGATAAGAGAATAAAGGAAACAAGTTCACAGTCCAAAAAGCAGCAAAATCAGAAAATAAAGCAAGAATTGGAACACTTGTTGGAGATGCCAACTATTTTGTGTAAACACTTATTTTTTTTATTATTGGTACTGGCGTTGATTACTTTTGGATTCACATTTTTTTTGTTATTACCACTCGCGCTGATTATTCTTGGATTCACATTTTTTCCGCTCTACAGAAGAATTTATTCAATTGTGTTTTCCCCCCTAATTACTCGCTTAGGCATTCCCTCATGGTTGAGTTTACCTTGGTCACGCTGGTTTAGTGACAATTTTGACCTCACTAGAGAAGGACGATTCAGTTGGGTTATTCACACCAAATCTGGTCAAGGTTTCTTTTATTTATTACTACTCCTGCTGATTATTCTTGGATTCACATTTTTTCTGCTTTATAAAATTTATCCAATTGTGTTTTTTCCTTTAATCACTCGCTTAGGCATTCCCTCATGGTTAAGTTTTCCTCTCTTTATTGCTGCTTTGTGTGGAAGTTTTATCAATTTGCCATTTTTCATTTTGAAAGCACCTCTGTCAGAACGACGAATCAACTTTGAATTCCTTCCGCTTTGGCTATTAAAGTGCTGCTGCTTACCTTCATACAAAACCCGATACCAATCTTATGGTTACATTAGAATCAATGTATCAGGTGGTCTGATTCCTATTGTTTAATATGAAATTATTTTTCTGGGTATTAGTTCTGGCTGCTGCTGCATCGGGGGCGCATTGGGGAGCAGACAAACTAGCTGAACCACTCAAAAAGTTACGCCAACAATGGGGTTTATCAGAAGCCGCAGCCGCTGCTTTTATTGCTCTTGCCACTGCTAGTCCAGAAATAGGTACTAATGTTGCCAGTGCTGCTCAAGGTTTGCAAGATATTGGACTGGGTAATTTACTCGGTTCAAATATTATTTCCGTTCCAGCAATTGTTACTGTTGCCTACATTGCCTCTCGCAAAACTAACAGAAACTCTTCATCTTCCAATCACCGCCGTCAACATTCAATGCGGGTTAAACCAGAGGCATTATATGTACAAGCTTTGCCTTATTTAGTAATTATTGCATTGGCAGCAGTATTAACTCTTCCCCAGTCTTGGCGAGGACTGCAACCTATTGACGGTTGGATTATGTTAGCAGCTTACATAATTTATGTAGCACAAGCAATAATGCGGAAACGCCAGGATGGTCAAGCTATACAATGGAATAAAAAAGAAATTATTGTTGCTGTAGCTGGTGTTCTTTTGTTGGCTTTTGGTGCCTATTTAACAGTTACAGCAACCGAAAATATTGTTTCTTTATTAGGAATTTCTAAGTTGATAGGTGGATTGTTCATCACCTCTACCATGAGCATTGCACCCGAAATATTTGCTACCTGGAGTGTAGCGCGTAGCGGTCAAGTTACAGCTGCTACCACAAACGTCATTGCCGACAATACAGTGACCATGACACTGGCTTTCTTTCCATTAGCACTAGTAAATTTACCTGTAGATAACATATTAATATTTTCCGTCAATTTAGCTTTTGTGGCATTGTTAGGGGTAGTATATGCTGCCTTTATTTATTGGGGTTCTGACAAAAACAGTTTTGAGCTTTGGGAAGTAGTTGCACTCAATGGAGTCTATGTTGCTTACTTAGCCGTGATGCTTTTTGGTGTTTTAAAAGTTTTCTAAATTAGACTTGTCCGAAATATTAACTTAGGAAAATAAAAATGGTAAAACGTTAAATTGAGCATCTACCATTTTTCAGAATTAGATATGGTTTTTGATTATATCGAGAAATACCCACAGAGAACAAAACAAATTTTAGGGATTAGTTACGAACAATTACAATCTCTGCTAAAATGTGCCGTAAATAGTCACAAGGAAATTAAAGCCAAACAGTCAAGCCAGAAAATTAGAATTAATGCGCCTGGAGGAGGTCGTCCAGCCAAGTTATCAACGAATGAGCAAGTATGTTTGTGCGTGTTTTATTTAAGGCAGATGCCAACATTTCAAGTATTAGGAATGTTATTTGGAATTTCTAAGACATAAGCTAACGATACTTTTCATGAATGGATACCAATTATTCGTGATATTTTGCCCTCCAGTTTATTGGAACAAGTCTCACATAATGAGAGTGATTTAATATTTGTTCAAGAAGTATTAACGAATTTTAGGCTATTAGTCGATAGCCTGGAACAGCCAATATATAGACCTTCTGAGCAAGAAGAACAACAAGAATATTTTTCTGGAAAGAAGAAACAACATACTTTAAAAAGTCAAGTAATTGGGCTACCAGAAGCTAAAGATATTGTTGAGGTAGAAGTAGGCGCTCGTGGGCCAACAGCAGATATAAAATTGTTCCGTAAATCTCAGAAAAAATTTGATAAATCTCAGCCATTCTCAGGAGATAAAGCCTATCAAGGTGGTGAGAATATTACTACCCCTCACAAAAGAAAACCGAAACAAGAATTAACCCAACAACAAAAAGATGCAAATAAAGCTTTATCTAGTAATCGGATATTTATTGAACATTTGATTCGCTTGCTGAAAATATTTCGCATAGCTTCACAAAGATTTCGCTTAAGGCTTCATACTTATGAGCAGATTATTTTAACAGTGTGTGGGTTAGTTAGATTAAGAATCGGTAGCTTGATTCTCCCAACTTAGCTATTAGCAATAATTATAAATTCTAAGAAATTAGGAGTTAATTTTTATGCCTCTAAACTATCACTAACTATCTCAAACCCTTATGACTCCGTTTTTACGAAGATATCAAAGTTTTGTTCCGAAGCTTTGAACAGTCTGGCTTTGGAGTTTTCGGACAGGTCTATTGGTTAGTGTTACCAACTAAACCATTTCCTAAATTAGACTCATGTCATCCCACCCAGATCTATATAGCGAAATAGTGTGTTTTTAAACCGCTGTGCAGCATCAGTTTAGAATCTCCATCGATTGATCGCGGATAGTAGTCAAACCAATCACCAACATCCTATTTCAGTGGCGGTCGCTCCCTCACCGCTTAGGACGTTTAACGCTCACAGGCAAAAAAATAATAAATAAAAATTCATTAAATATTTTTCGGCAGTGATTTTGTCTAACCAGTTTAAAAGCTTAAATTGTAAAATGTAAGAGGAGAGAAAATGCTAACACACAATAAATATCAAAAGTCAGGTTGGAATACTCGTATAGGTGCAACTATAATTGCATTAACAGCTTTACTGCTTCCAGCTTGTGCAACTAATGAGCCACAAGCGACTGCTCCTGATACAACTACAGAAGCAGAAGTTCCTTCTAAACCTGTGGCAGAACAAGATAATGTGACTGCACCAGAAGTTAGTCAAAACACAGGAGAACTAATCGGTAAACTCGTTACTGTCAGAGGTCAAGACATTAATAGGGTAAATGACAAAGTATTTACAATTTCTGATAGAGAAGTCTTTGGTGGCGAAAGAATAGCCGTTGTGAATACTACTGGTCAGCCTGTTAATTTGCCCCTACCTCAAGATGCCAGATTACAAGTTACAGGTACAGTGGCTAAACTTGATCCTAATACAATTAAACAAGAATACGGCGTAGATTTAGGTCCAAATCAGGTTGCAAAATATGCAGGTCAACCAGCAATTATTGCTCGTTCAATTGCATTAGCCCCAACACCAGGGGAAATCAATGAAAATGCTCAAATTTATTACAATAAACAGATTTCTGTCCCTGCTAATGTTTTGGAAATCTATAGTCCGAACGCATTTGTTGTTGAAGACAGAGAAGTCCTTGGTGTCAACCCATTATTAGTCATAGTTACTGATAAGCTCAAGGACAAAGCACCGATTAAAGAAGGTGAAAGGGTTGTAACTACTGGTACGCTGCGTCCATTTGTTATCAGTGATATTGAAAGGGAATACGACCCTGCGTGGGATGCACCCTTAAGAACACGGTTAGAGAAAGAATATAGCCAAAGACCTGTGCTAATTGCCGATGGTATATACCCATCAGCAGTACCATTAGGCACTAGATAGTAGTTTGAAAAAATGACCAAGTGATCGCATGACATAATTGAGTCAGTGCGATCGCTTCTTCTTTTGTGGTAAATCTCCAAGTATAAATATCGCAGCGTTCATCACAAATGTGAAAATTATGCTATCACAACTACCCTACCCATTAAGATTAGTTTCTGGGTAAGTTTTTTCACTGCTGTGGTCATAAACCCTTTTTTATTGATGCTCTAAAATTAGATTTTACCAGATTTAGGGTTTGAATGCTATCAAGAATTAGAGCCAAAGTTTTTATCAAGTTATGCTAACAAGTATTCAATTCCTGCAACTTTAGTCTAATTAGTTAAAAAATTTCTGCCCCTGATTTTTAAAGTTATTCTCAATTTTGCCAAACGTAATCGCGTTATGTCTTATTCTTAAAAAGAAATTAATCATTAAATAACCAACGTGTTTTAGACTAACTAATTAGTTAAATATCTAATTCTAATTAGTATGCCTAAATTTGCCTTATCTCTAAAGATAGCAGGAGGAGCCGTCTTCCTAGTTTCCTTTTTTGCTTTTCGAGCAGTTAGTGCCACCATTTCCGAAGCATTTGAGTCTGGTCAAAAAGGAGCTTATGCGGCGGCTGATATTACTTTGAGTACAGGAACTTGGAATTTAAATGATGCTTTAATTGGTAATTTATCAAGCGATGTCAAAAACGGGTCACAATCTGTCCGCGTTCGCTACAACGGCAAAGTGACAATGAAATTTGATCGGACTACAGGTGCTGGTACAGTTAGCATCAAACACGCCAAGTATGGTAATGATGCTAGTACAACTTGGGGATTATGGTGTTCAACTAATAGTGGCACTTCATGGACATCTGTGGGTTCAATCATTACTACAAGCTCCAAATCGCTACAAACCGCTACCTTCACTCCTAATCTATCTGGTATAGTTCGCTGTGAAATCCGCAAAACTGATGGAACTTCCAACAGAACTAACATTGACGATTTTGTGATTACCGATTATGGTTCTTCAAGTTCTCCGTCTCTACCTGCTGGTTCTGTCCCATTCTTTGACAATATCAACAATCCTGTCTCTGGATTAGCATACGGTAGCCCAGCTGATGTCACTCCCCTTATACCAACTTTGAACAACTTTGACCGGGCAGTCACTGATCTTTGCGGACAACCTGGCACAGTTGTGAGTACGTCTAACTTCCAGACAATGATGAATAACAATCCTACTGTTTTGGCAAATATTAAGCAATCTGTGGGAGGATATCTGATTCCAGGTCGTACTTCCAATGCAGATTTCTTAGTTGACTTGACTAACGTCTGGTTTAACGTTGATGGTTTTGAGCATATTTTTTGCGGAGAACCAGTTGCAGGAGGTTCAATAGGTGGATTGCACTTTGTTGGTCGTTACATAGAACTTCAAGAAAAGGGGTTAGCTGGACGACTTGATAATAATACATCTAGGGAAGAAGTAGTTCCTAACGCCATTTATACGATGGGTGTGGTGATGAAAGTAGGCAGTAGCACTTCTCAGTCTTCTATTAAAGGCTATCCCTATACTCTTAGTGCTGAAGAACTTCTTTCAATTGCAGCTTTAGCCTACAAGAAAAATCCTAATACTAGTTCCACTAACACTGTTTGTCATTGGAGTGTAACTGATGAGGGTATAACTTTTAAAGCAGTGTTTGTCAGGAGAAGCGGTGGTATCCGCACTTTTTATCCTGATGCTACTCCTGGTAGTAACCCCAACTGTGTACAGTAAAATGTTTTTCACAGATACAGGTCTAAGTAGATTTAATTTTTTTGGGAGTAAATAAATGACCATTTCAATGTATCAAGCATCAATACCCGTGTCTATTCGCTCACTAAATAACCTTGTAGGTATTTTGGAAAAAGGTGCTATGTATGCAGAAACAAAAAAAATAGACCCTTCTGTGTTAATCAATAGTCGTCTATTTCCTGATATGTTTCCATTATCAAAACAAGTACAAATTGCTTGTGACATAGCCAACAGAGGTGCTGCACGATTGGCAGGGGTAGAAGCCCCTAGTTTTGAGGACAATGAAACTACATTTCCTCAACTTATTGAACGTATTCAGAAAACTATTGCTCAATTAAACACATTTCAACCTGAGCAAATTGATGGTTCAGAAGAGAAAACAATTACCTTACAAGTACGTGATAATACTTTATCTTTTCCTGGAATATCATTTCTCTTATATTTTGTCTTACCAAATCTTTATTTCCATGTCACAACAGCTTATGATATTCTCAGATACTGCGGTGTAGAGCTTGGCAAACAAGACTTCCTTGGTCAACCTTAAAGCTTTTTGCTTACTGTAAAATTTTGCGTAAAAAAATACCATCAAGCCGATAATGGGAGCAACGCGAAAAAGTGAGATCGGGATTCAATTCTCAGTTACATAGCTAGATTCTCAATAAAAACAGATATTTCGCTGCGATCGCACTATTAAACAGGTCATTTATACCCCTAATTTTTAGCACCTCACAAAATCGCGTTGCTCCCGCCGATAATCAGCTTGATGGTATTTCTCAAGAATGTCCCCCAAAGCTCTTAGGCGAATGGCACTAAGTTAATGGCAAATCAATCCATTATCTATAAGGCTTTTGGGTATAGGGTGTGGAGTATGTGACTAAGGAAATTATTTATGTTCGTACTCAATATTTGGTTTTCTTAATTTTCCCCTACACCCTACACCCTACTTACACAAGCTTTCAGCTTTTCTTAGTGACATTCGTATCTGTGCCATCATCATAGGACAGATACTCTTCAAGGGTAATTTTTTTGATTGCTGTGGTCATAACCCTTTTTTACTCTTTAAAAATATATGTTACCAACTTTTGGGTAGATAGCGTTGACCTTGCCCACCAATTTGCTTGTTGAGCGAAACTTTATCCCCCGCTATCTGTCCAGCAGTAAATCCATCTTGTGAACTCCAAGAAAACCTTTGATTTCGGCTTTTTAGATTTAACTTTTCAGAATATGCTTTCAACTCTGCATCCAGTTTTTCGTAGAGCGATCGCATAACAATAGCTGAAATTGCTGCTGAATTTTCGGAAGCTGCTACACCCTCAAGTTTTTGTTTCTCGATCCCCTACAAAATTCGGGCATGAAGCCGATGTGCAGCACCTAATTTAAAGGCATTCTTGAAAGTGCGATCGCCGTCCACTTGCTTCGCTAGTCGGTCAACTGTTTCGGCTAAATACTCAAACTGCATTCGGGCTAATTGAATATTGACACTACGCCCAAATATTATCTGCTTGATTTGGTTTTTTTGTTTAACCCGATAAGCAAAAGAATAGTTAGCTTTGCAAACTGCATTCAGCAATATCCCTTTCCACGCGCTTTGCCTTTGGGATTCGTTGATAATTTGTTCTTCTATTTCTTGGGGTGTAGAATCTGCTAAGTCTGCTATTGACAAGTTGTGGCGAGTTAGCATCTCTTGAGCTTTTGAAAAAGCTGCGAATGCCTCTGATTCGTTAGGTGATTGAGAAAGGGAAAATAACTTTTTAATTTTATCAGCAACCTTCTCAATATCTTGGGCATAGTATGTGGTTTTATTTTGCATAGCTTAATTGAAAATGATAAATAAAATTAGCTATTTTATTTAGATAGCCAATTTTATCATTAATAAGACACTCCTTTCAGCAATTCTTCAAAACCCTGATACACACTTTTATCATGGCGTAAATCAGTAATATTAAATTCTTTCCGCATCAACCCAAAGCGAAACATTACATTTGAGCGACAACCGCCACGCACAGTATTTTCTAAGAACAAAACTGCACCAAAGCACAATTTTGATTTAGCAGTAACTCGACCTTCGATAGACTCAGAATAATCCACTGTTTCTTGACAGTGAAAGGCTTTGTCATGCGTAATCGCTTGCAGAATATCGCGCGCTTTTTGAGGCGAAAGCGCATATTCTACAGATTTTTTGAATGGGCAATCTTTGCAAGGTTGTTTCATATTTTAACTTTAGAGTAAAAATAAAAAATCACTACCAAGCCACTAAATAGCTTGGCAGTAACCCTCAAGAATACCGCCAGAAGCTCTTAGGCAGAGACTTGAGACTGACGGTTTGCGGTTCAGGTTTTGATACTTCTGTAGTTTGTGGAACCGTTGCAGAAATGGGTGATAATAATGAGTTAAGGATTTGTTTCTGGTGGTCGATATCCTCAACAGTTCTGTAGACCCTGGTCGGATCTATCTGCATTCCGAGGGGTGTCGGAACGATTTGCAAATACTCATTCAATGCCGTAATATAGCCCTCATGAAAATTCCTCACTGCAAGGCAAGGACGCATGATATTGAGTAATTCTATCGCACGTCTAATTTCAGAAACATTGCGATTACTGTCCATCTCAGACTGGCTCTCCTGATAACCTTTGGCTTTTTTTTCAGCTACCAATTGATAATATTTGAAAATCGCCTGTTGATTGCTTTTTAAAGAATGTGCTTTCGTTTGAGAAGAATATCCAACTCTCCCCCATTCAACAATCAATTGATTGCCTTCGACTTTCGCTGACCAAAATTTGTTGCTGTTGCGAACAGCATTTACAAATACGAGATATGTTTCCATTGTTTTTACTGTATTTTCTTAACGATTCACCACAACTTGGGCATTGCCCCACCGTATTTGATGTTGCAATGCTTCCAAGAGAGTTTCAGCTTCATCAATGCTTAATCTTTCGAGTTGTTGACAAACATCAAACAAATCTTGTGGGAGAGAATCTGCAATCACCAACTCGTATAAAGCATTTTCCAATGCCGTCGTAACTAAATAATCAGTTGGGTTTTGTTCTTCCTGCATGAAAACATAAGTAGACAAAGTTATACGAAGTAAAAGTTTCGTTTCTCTATCTAACTTTTCTAAATAATCCCCGTACTTTTCAACCAATTTGTCAATACGGTTGGTTTGCCCGTAGTATGTTACTAGGTCTGACATAGGATTACCTCTAATTCTTTTCTAACCAATCTTCCCGAAAAATTTTTACTTGCCGTGGTTTTTTATGGCTTTGATAAGCTATCAACACACTTACGAAAAAGCCACTACATTCAACTATTTGGATGATTTCGCCTTTTGTCCAGCACCGTTCGCTATCGTTCCAAAACTTGATTATGTTGCCTACTTTGTATGTGGCTGTTTTGGTGCTGATTGACTGAATACTTGTGAATGCAGGTAGTTTGTCCTGCATTATTCACCATCCTTTCTACAAACTTCATTGTCTATCGCCTAGCGATTATCTTCCACCACTTCACTAGGGAAGATCATCGATTAATTAACAAAATAACCGCAACAATATTAGTACCACTAGTTTTAAAACTTCCAGCTTCAACTGGAATAATTTTTGCATTAACAAACTTTAGCCAATCTTTAAACCGTTTTTCTGAGCAGTTATTTGAGTGTTGCCAATGAGTTGATGCCACAGTAACAATTCCTCCACCTGGGTTTAACAACGTATACATTTCTTGAATGTGGACAATATCTTGATTCCGGCTAAACGGAGGATTTGCAATTATTCTGTCATAGTTAGTGCCATCGTTTTGCAGAAAGTCTACACCCTTGAAATTAGCTGTTGGCAACTTTGATAAAAATGATTGATTTAATTGCATAATTTCGTAGCAATCAACCGTCTTCTCTGGAAGCACTTTATTAATCGCTTTGATTAATGCTCCATATGAAAATTGGGCGATTGCTTCCTTTTTGCGCGAGAACGCAATCGCCCAGGTCAACACAATTCAAAAAATGGTCAATCAGAAATAATCACCTGATTAATTAGTTCAAATTAAAACGAGAAGTCCGTAGAGATTTGCTAGGTCTGGGAGCGATCGCACTAGAAGCCGCCCTTGCCGTTTTCGCCCACGTCTGCATTCGCTCAACAGAAGCCGCATCTTGGACAGCAAGCGGTGTGATGGTTTGCCGACACGCCTCCAAATCACCAAGCGTTACTTTTTGCGGTCGTCCTTCATCGAATGCCAGTAGTGCAGATTCGGCTGCAAGCGTTTCCAGTTCCGCGCCGGAGAATTTTGCAGTGTTGGCTGCGATTGCTTCAAGATATTCATCCTCTACCGCAATACCAAATCGCTTCAGGTGAATCCTCAAAATCTGCGCCCGTTCAGGCTCAGACGGCAAATCGACAAAAAAATTTTCGTCAAATCTGCCCTTTCTTTTGAGTTCACTTGGTAGTGCTGATGGATCATTGCAAGTGGCCACAACGAATACACCACATTGTGATTCACTCATGAACGTGAGGATATTGCCGAGTATTCGCTGGGAAACTCCAGAGCTATCACCCTGTCCTGACAAGGCTTTCTCTATTTCGTCCAACCACAAAACGATAGGGATTTGAGAATCTAGAGTGGCAAAGATATTATTTAGGTTCATCTTGTAAATCTTTATACGGTAATGGTGCGAGTTCATCATGAGTTTTAACCAATTTCACGACTACCTCAAAAAATTCGGCATCGCCGTCAAAAATCTCCGCAGTTCCATCGCCAAAGCCAATCGCTGAAACCAAAGCATTAATCAATACACAAATACCCTCTGTATTACCTTTGATCACGATTAGTTCTTGGGCTGGCGATGGTGTGTAAATATGAACCATTGCGTATTCTTTAGGTAATTCGTTCATAATTTTTTTGTCCTGGGGGGAAGTGTTTAATTTCCCCCGTTAGTTTTACTGCCGTAGCCGTGTTTGATGATTCGTATTAGCTCTTAGTTGTTGGGTTTGCGCTTCGTCTTTAAAAGTGCGATCGCCCACAACACCCAACGCCTCCTCAAACGGCTGGGTCGCTTCCAGGCAAGAAAGCCCCTCAAATCCCTCGGCTTCTACTCGCACTTCACCAGTAGATTTGTCAAAATGTATCAGTATAGAACGTCCCATGAATTACCTCCTGGCATACTGTTTAACTTCTTGGTGTCCGGCAAATGTTAGCCGTAGGGTTTGTACTGACCCTTTGGTTTCTTCGCTGATAGTGCATTCGCCAAATTTCTCGCGTAATTCTTCAGTTTTGGCTAGTACCATGCGTTTTCCGTAGACTTGCATTAGTTGGTGGCTAAAGAAGTTTTCACCCAGCCGAGGCGCTGTTTCGTATTCATCATGAATCACTTCATACACCCCAGATGTAGAGTTCCACCGAAAACCTATATCTGCACGGGCTTTGATTGTGCGACCACTGACTATGATTTCCGCACTTTGCTCATCGTTATCCCCAAAAAATCCGGTTAACGGGTGTGCTGTTTCGTGGACTTGGGGTGCAAGCTTCAGATCCTCTAACGCTTGCACTAAACACTCACGGTTGGTTAGCTTCGTTCTAACTTGTGTAAAATGTGACATTTTATTTCCTAACTGCTTGAGTTGGTATTGAAACACGGACAGTAGTTACAGACCCCTTAGTTGCGGTTGCTACCACTTCACCACCAATTTGCGTAGCAAGTTTTGGTAGATAAAGACTGATGTATTCTTGCTGCAACTTGGGCAAAAAATTCTGCCCTAGTCCTTGGCCTGCTTGTGCTATTCCTGCGCCTTGGTCGTATTCGCTAATCAGGCACTCGTACTCAGTCCCGTTCCAGAAAAAGCCGAGGTCGTTGCTAAGGCTAGAAATTTGATTTCGGGGTACAACCACATGAGCCATCTGCGATCGCTTTTCCCCCCGATAGCCGTACAGATTTACTGCCTTGTCGTGAAGCATTGGAAAGAAACCAAACCGTTGCAATGCCTCGACCAAACACGACTGGTCTTTAAATTTGACTTCAATCTTGGAAAAATGTGACATAGTTATAAAATTTGAGAAATGGTAGTAGTGCGATGTTCTTTGCTAACTGTTAATATGTACATGTAGTGAACTGCAAACAGAGAGCGTTAAAACTGCAAACAAGGCATTTGTCGGTGGAAGGATAATATTGCCGGAATGGCTTGCTTATGCTTCCAATTAACTTCGGCAAAATTATACTTCTAATCCTAAGGATAGGTTGTACTCAGTTGCCAAATGTGTTAAGCATAGCCAAGAGACTGTTGAATTTCACGTAAGTAAGACCTCACCCAAAGGTTACGCATCACTCCCGGCTTGGTAAGAAGTTGAGTAACCCGACGTTGTGTAGGTTTTTGTCCTTGTGAATGAAGCAGTTGAGCAACATTTTGTATTTCTTGGCATACAAGCTCTCTTTTTTCCTTACCAATTGCATTATTATATTCTTGGTAACGCTTGGAGATAGAACGAGAAAGTTCAGGAAAATATCTGTATAAATAGCTGTTATTTTTGTAACCTAGTCGTCGAGAAATTTCTAGGAATGAAGGAGGTGGAAATTCCTGAAGTGCTAATTCGAGAATAGGTTGAATTTTTTGCTGTCTACTCACGCTTTTATAATCAGCGTGTCTAACTTTAATTATTTGACATAATTCGGGAAAATGATTCTGTAAACAAAGCGGATAATGTTTTAGACGAAACGCGACATCTTCTAAAGAAGGTGGTGGGTACTCATTAATTACTTCTTGAAGAACTATATTTAAAACTTGCTTTCTCTCGGAATTGATTCTTTTATAGGACTTTCTTGGTTGTTCGGCTTGATTTGTTGATGAGCCACAAGCAATATTATCAAAAAATAAAATATCTGTTGTTA
Organism: Anabaena sp. CCY 9613; assembly: GCF_963920895.1. Taxonomy (NCBI): domain Bacteria; kingdom Bacillati; phylum Cyanobacteriota; class Cyanophyceae; order Nostocales; family Nostocaceae; genus Anabaena; species Anabaena sp. CCY 9613. The sequence goes on along the minus strand of NZ_CAWUDE010000015.1, from coordinate 82,644 downwards.
AAAAATAAAGCAATTTGATTCTCATCTGATGACTTAGTAGCAAAAGTTTATCTATTTGAGGTATTACTTTTCCTTTACACCATGAACCAATTGTTGCTTGATTTACTGAAATAGCGCGAGATAAAGCAGCTTGATTTGATTGAAATGCTTGATTAATAAAAGTAGAAATTGTCTGACTAATCCGATTTGAATCAAGAGGAGATATGATAGTGGGTGCAGCTGCGATTAATTCTCCCAATTCGTGATTTACATAAAGTTGCCAAGCAATTTCATCCGCTTTTTTCATTTGGTTGATTCCACCACTTTTGTATCGGTAACTCCCCAGCCATTTACCGCATTTATTACAGTGTCCGGTCTGAGAATCACCAGAAAGTACAAGTTGTTGATTCAAACAATGAGGACACACTGATAAAAAAGGATGGTGGTGGATTGGACAAATCTGAACTACATTAATACACCAAAGAAGTGGCTCATAAATACTTTTGTTGGTATCACGCCATTCTTGGTAACAAGAAGGACACCAAACACGCTCATGGCGAAGTAAATCCCTTTTAGAAAGCACCTTTTCCCAAGGTATAAGGGTAAGAAAATGTAAGTCTGTTCGTTTCGTCAGGATGGACATTGCACCTACTAAATTAGTTGCCATTAAGCCCGTTCCATTAGTTGCTGTTCTATCTCTATTAACTCCAAGTATTTTGCCGATACTTTCATTCCTTTCATTTCTTAAGTTTGATAATTTCGTTTCTCTACCCATAAATGGGGCAATTTCCTTTATAAGTAGCTTTCTAGTAGTGATGCAATGTTGTTCAGCTAGTCTAATGACATAGCTTGTTAAACTTTCTACATAAGGAGTTCCTATACCAATTGGCTCTAGATTATACAAACGGCTTCTTGGTGGAATCGGAGATTTTTGCGTATCCCACGATGGGTAAAGTTTTAGGGTTAATGTGGACATATCACTCAAGTTCCTACTTGACGACGCTTAGGTAATGGTTGTCCGACTTTAGACTGCACTTTTCTCAAAGTTGAGTTACTCTGTTGTGGTTGAATCTCAACTTGTTTAATGTCGTTATCAATTAGCGCAGATTTTATTGGTAAGCCCAATTCCGCACGCAGTTGCTGAACTTCTCCCTCAATTTGTGCCTGATTATTCTCTCCTTCTTTAATTTTTTTGAGGATGTTTCGACATTGGGCAACCGATAAGGCGCGACGTTCTAGATGTTTAAGCTCAACAGAGTCAGATCCTTCATTAATTGCATCGAACAATGCGTTCTGAAACCAGTTTTTAAGAATTCCTACACAACCCAAACTTCGCTCATAACAGTAATCCCAATGTGATACTAAATCAGGCTCTTGCTGTAATGGCATCATTAGTTGAAAACCCCAAACCACACTTTGGAATACTTCTCTGTCTTGTTCTATATCAGCATGGTAACGGGGAAAATGTAAGTAAACACTACGTCGGCTTAACTGGTCACCAACATCATGTAGGGTTAATAATTCGTATGTGCCTACTAGACCATGTACAACTCCAGTTCTGTTAGCTAATGACTTTATAGCTTCAGGTAAATCTGTTAGCTTGCGTCCAGAAGCTACCATTAGCATATGATGAGCTTCATCAATAAAAAATATTTTGGGTTTGCGATGTTTAAGAGCTTGCTCTAACGCCCATCCTAAATCTGTTTCAATAACTTTTGACTCAATCACAATTTGCCCCGAATTGTTCCGATAAATACCTTGTGTGCCGTAGTCTATCTTATGTTCAATTAATGGTTCATTAAGGGCAAATAAGCAGCGCTTAATATGGTCTTTCGAGTTAAATATCCCTGATTTTTGAACCACTGCCTCAACTGATGCGAATGGTAAGCAACCTGGGTCAATTTCGAGTTGCGGTAAATTCGACTCAACTAACCACTTTTCAATTAGTAAACGTAGGGTAGTTTTCCCAACCCCTGTTGGACCATAAATAAAGATAATTCGTGATTCCGAAGAATTACTAACCGCCAGCTTGAGAAAATTGAAGGCTTCTTCTAGCCGAGGGTGTGCCATTGTATAATTGTCGAAGTACAATAGCTTTTCCGTCGTTGATTGTGTCAGTAATGCTGTGGGAAAATGCTTTTGATTAGACATGATTAATAAGAATCAAAAATTTGGAGTTTAGTAGGTATTTTAGTAACGCTTTCTACTTGAACTGATTCTAAATTGTTATTTTCACTTGGCTCAAAAGCTACTGTTTCTATCAAATTTAATGATTCATGAAATTGAATTTTATTTCTTTCACACTCAATGAGTTTAAATACTTCTTTTCCTTGATTATCTCGGAGACGTTGTACAAGTAAAACCTCTTCTGCTTCTGCTGATGAAAGAAATTCTGCTAATTTTTTGGCTCGAACTTTAAATTCTTGATGATGATTGGTTTTACGTTTTTGCAACTCAGTTGTTGCCAGCCAAATCTCTTTTTCTGAACGCCCTTTAAAAGCTGCATAATATTCGCTAATACATTCAATCCACTGACCACGAACATAGGCATAAGCAATCCCAATATCAAATGGGTCGTATCTTATTGCCACATACGTTTTGTGAATACTAGGGTCGCGGAAAGCCGAATTCCAGTAATGAATTCCTCGAATTTGTATCCCTTGGACTGGGTGAACTTTTACTTTCTGTGATTGTGTTGTTGGTAAAGTTAAAATTCTCAAGTTTTCGTCCCAGGGTATTAGTCGGTGATTTCTTAATCCATACTTTGCTATACCTTGATTAAATGCGTCAGAAGGAGACATCCCTAACGCTGGATGTTCTGTTGTGTCATATTCTGAGTAAGCCCATTCGCAAAGATACAGATACAATAACCCAAGAGTCCAAATTGCTAGATTTTTAGGGTTGACTGTTTTGGTCATCAACCTGACTTTTTTGGTAATCTGTGTGTTACCAGCTAAGTTATAAACAAATTGAGTGTTAGCTGTTCCAAATAAACGCTCGCAAACTCCACTAAATCGGGATGCAGCAGGGGGACGGTGTTTGAGCGTGCATTCAAACAGAGCTAACAAGCTCTCGAAGTAGGTACTGTGAAATTCTTTACCGTTGTCTGTCACTATGATTTGGGGCAAACGTGAGTAGCGCATTACACAAATCCGCAGTACCATCATGCAACTGCGGTAACTCGGAGGGTCAAAAGTTAAATGCCGTAGCCGTACTGTTGTTGAGCCTGTTTATATTTGGCTAGCCAATCCCTTAAAGTGCGTTCTGGGACTGTTGGATTTTCTATTTTTTGACCTAACAATATTGGTTCAATACTTCTGTAACGTCGGTTAGCATCTTCTAAATCTTTTTGGCTTGCACCCCTTAATATTGAATTTAATTCGTCGGGGTTACTGCCCGCATACATCTGTTTATTAACTGTTATTTGACCCAGCCGAATTTTACTCTCTAGTTCGGTAACTGGTAAGTCAATTAACTCCCCTAATTCAGAGCGCAGAGTAATTTGTGTATGACCAACTTTTATCAATGTATAGATTTGACCATCCCAGTTTATTTGTTCTTTTGTCACTAAATTTATGACTGGAACAGTTATTGTATCTGCACTTCGCAATGACAAAAATATCGATTTATGGGAAGAAGCATACTCTCGGTCGCAAAAAACTTGGCATTGTTCTGGCTCAACTAGTAAGCATGTCTCTAAATCTATATAAATCTGCTCGCTAGCAATTAAAAAATAAATCGAATCTGCGCTAATTCCTAACTTATTGTCAAGCAATTGATTCAGAGTTATTCCTGGTTGGGCGCGAACAATATTTTCAATTAACTCGTCTGACCTATTCCTCAGATTTTTGGATTCATCAATAGCACGATAATAATCTTCTAAAAAGGTTAGATTGCGGTATAAAATCCAATTAATTTTAGCATCTGAAAAAATTTGAAAATCAAATCCAAATTGTGCGGCATACGATAAAGCAGGTGGTGATAACCAATAACCATCACTATTAAAGCTGTAACGATGAGGCTGTTTGACCAGCAACTTTTGTAATTCTTTTTCTGTTTTACACTCTACCCACCCAGCGCTCGAAGCTCTGATAACGAAAAAGTCCGGGGTGTAGAAAAATCCAAGATTTCGTCCCGACTTGGACTGGTAATTTATTTTAAATGCCGGAGGTTGGTCGTAATATTCTAGAACCTCCTCATCATGCTCTAGTTCATATATAAAGGGAAGCTCGACTTTATGAGACTCAAATTGAATGCTTTTTTGATTCTTTTTGCTGGGATAAAAACCTGAAACATTCTTTCTTCCACCCCCTACTCGTCGCGCTGGCTCACTAGACCGAATATCCGTAAGAGTTGAGATTGATAATTTTGATAATTTTTGGTCGCTACACCATTTTTTAAACTCGTAATCGGTGAGCATTTTTCTTACTCCCTGAAACTTGAGTTAGACATACAGTCTATAACAATGGCACGTAAGAAGTAGCAAACACTAATTAATTGGGAGAAACAGTAACCGATTATTACTCAAGCCATTGCACGGGATCTGATGTGTTATTAATTGTACCTCTAGCTACAAAAGCGTTTTGAACGAGTCATCTAATTTAACAATTTTGGCACGCTTATTGTTCCATTTTGAGTTTTCGGCACTATTATCATTCCAATTGCCAAATTTTTGGCATCAGTGATTAATGGCAGAATAAACGTTTTGAGCTTTGTCGTGGCAATATTATGGTTCCATTTTTGGCAATATTATCCTTCCACCGACAAATGCCTTGTTTGCAGTTTTAACGCTCTCTGTTTGCAGTTCACTACAGGTAGGTAGGGGATTATCGGTGAGTTTCATGGCTAATCAATTGCCTTTGAAGCGTAACCGCATTGAATTACATCCCACCGTTAAAGATAAATGGGGTCTACCAGTAGCATATATCAGAAAAATATGGCATCCCCACGACCAATACTTGATGACTACTTTAGCGCAACGCTGTGGTGATGTTTTGCGATTTGGTGTAGACCCTGCAAACGGTAATTTTCAAATTGAAGGTCAAGGCGGAGTGCATCAAGCACCCAATGGTATTGCCAGAATTGCTAACCACATTCTCGGCGGCGCACGCTTTGGCACAGACCGCAATGATTCGGTGTTAGACCCTGACTGTCGTGCTTGGGATTTTGACAACCTCTACATTACTGATGGTTCTTTTATGCCGACATCAGGCGGTGCAAATCCGACTTTAACTATTCAAGCTAATTCCTTCCGCGTTGCTGACGAATTACTCAAGAGGCTGTAATTGTATGGACCCTAGATTTGCAGAAATTTTTACCAGTCCCGAAAACGAGATTTTTAAGGTTGTTTTCTTTCCTGACAGGATTTATCACGCCCAATACTTAAATGCTACTCGTAGCCCCCGCTACCGCTACAATGTCCAAGAAGTCCGTTCTTATCTCGACTTTATTGTGATGAAAGGTGAGGTGTATTTAGATGGACAATTTCTCTGTAACTTCTTGCGTGTAGAGTATAAAAGTAGTCGCCTAGTAGAACAAGCACGGGAGAAAAAACGGTTTGTTAAGAATGAATTAATTGCTTGGCTGAGATTGTTACCGGAAAATCCAGAGAATATTGCTGAAGGTAGAGTGAAGCTGCATTATTGTCCTTGGACTGATGCTTATCAAGCCGAGATTTGGGAAACTCTGGAACCGCCTGCTAACAGTTACCACGATTTTAAAGTTCTCGATCAAATGGGTTATCACCGACCGATTACGCGAGTACGTCAGTTTAATCCCGCTTTGCGAGATATTAAAGCCCTGAAACAGTTGGAGTTAGCTTTTCGGGAAAACGATCGCAACCTACCCACCGGTTATCAAATCAATGATAATGATGCTAGTTGGGATAATGCTTATTTGCGATCGCACCAAGAACCCCGCACCTCAGAACCTAGTTCTGATCTCAACACCATTGATGACACTAGCTATCTGATTAACTTCCAACGTGGTTGGTTCTTGCAAACTGAGGATATCCAACCTGTTCGCTACCGTAACGCCATGATGGATAATGAAAATCCTGATAGAAATGATGACAACATCATTGAAATGCGTTGGGTGATACAGCGAGAACTCGGCGGTTCTATGGTGTTTTTCCATGAAGTGACTATTCCCCCTGGCAAAGTCGAAGGCACACATCAACATATTGGTTCCGAAGAACTCTACTACATCACCGAAGGTGAAGGCATTGCATATATGCGCGATGGGGATGACCCAGCCACAGATTCATATCCCACCGTCGAACGGGATGTTATGGGTTTGGGTATGCGCCAATTTAAGGAATTACCCGTAAAACCAGGTAGCGTAATTTTTACCAAGAGTGGTGGGATGCACGGCATTCGTAACCCTGGTACAGAACCACTGAAGTTTATTGCCTTCTTGTATCACACTGTATAAATTAAAACCCTTAAACTCATGTCTATTGTTCACTCTGATAGCGTTGTTCGAGTTACTCCTAATACTCAACCCAACTACAACCAATCTAACCCACTCCTGAAGCTGCTGAATTTGATGGAAAGAGCGCAATTAGCAGCTGAACGAGAATGTTATCTGATGGAGTACGCTCAGTATTTGTTTCCTTACGAATGGCTGAGTTTATATGGTCCGGCTGGCAATGATGCAGATATTCTTGACCCGACCATACAAGATAACAAACTTGATTTCCAAAAACAAAATATTCGTGACTTCCGCAGTACAGATACTTATTTAATGCGCGGTTTAGTCAGGGTGGGAAATTGGGTTGGGCCATTTTTGCGGATTTCTTATCGTGGTGGCCCTGATTCTAAATTATCTGTAGCAGCTAATCACAAACTCGGTGAAAAAATTAAGCTGTGGCTGAAAGTCGGCGATGTGACTACTCCCAGTTTAATTAGCGTACCTTATAATCCGGCGAGCGATCGCTATGAAATTGAGTTGTGGGGTTATCCTGGCAATGACCTGCCAATTCAGTTAGATAGCAAGGGAAACAAAGCTATTGACCGTCTAGAATTGCAAGCACGTCCAGATTTAATTCGCGGTGATATGTTAGCCTTCAACCGCGAAGGACTAGATGGTAAACGCATCGAAGATATTGATTCTACCAACACCATGCACCCCGTGTTGCCCCTACATATAGAACTCGCTTGGGCAGACTTTGACGAACAAGCTTGGGACTCGCAAAATAGCGCCAATTACCATTACGAATTCAACATGATTCTGCGTGGTTGGGATAATTATTTAGAAACTGGTATTAGTCCTAATCCCCACGGTGGTATCGGCTTTTTGGAGTATCGTAACTTAATGTCCAACTACGGGGGTAAGTCTCAGAAAAACGAGTTGGGGCGTGGGTTAAACCCGTGGAATCTCAACGCTTTTAGCAGCAAAGTTCATGGTAACGGTTTTGAATCATTCTTTGCTGTGGATTACATGGATTTACATCTTTTGAAGCCGGGATGTGGTATTGGTTTACACCGTCATCGAGATAACCAAGAAATGTTTTTAATGATGGACGGTCAAGGTTTCATGGTGATTGGCGACTGGTGCAAAATGCCGCAACGAGAACGCTGCTTTGAAATTCGCACACTGCGTCCTGGACACTTTGCTATGCTCAAAGGCGGCAATTTACACGCACTAATGAATTCCACTGACCAAGATATTTCTCTTTTCATGTGTGGAGGATACGATTAATTGGTAATTGGTATGGTAATTCGTAATCAAGTCTCAGGTAGATCTATTGCGAATTGCTACGCCTATTCCTAGTTAGGTTTTTCTAAGAACTGTTTACCGCAGTCTTTGCAGAGATAACGTTGTTTCCCGTGACGATGCCCATTTTTAGATAAACGAGATGAATGACAGTGAGGGCACATCATTACTTTCATTACTTGTTGTGGGGTTGGCTGTACATGAGGTGTCAAGTATGCTACTAATAAAGCTTTAATTTCTGCGTAACGAGCTTGTTTTTGATGATGATCCTGGCGTAAAGCATTGAGTAGTAAAGCGTTATAAGATAAATGAACCGTTTCTGCTAAAAGTTTGCTTTTTTCTATAGCTAAGTCTGGATTCCATCTGCGAAACAAGCTAGCAAATTGTTGTATCAACCACTCATTAAAGGTTTCGTTAAATAGCTTAAATAACTCTGGTGCAACGAAATACTGAATGTACACAACACGCGGTATGGGATCTGCAAAATATTCAGCATGTGTATTCACCACGCGCTCAATAAACTCTGATAATGACTTTTGCTCATCTGCTGACTGCATCAATTTGGCATGAATAGCTGTCACCTGTTCCATGTGACGAGCTTCCAGAGCATGAAAAATTGCCAGTTTATCAGGAAAAAACTGATATAGAGAACCAATTGCCGTTTCCGCTTTCGCCGCTATCACGTGGGTAGTTGCGGCTTCATATCCTACTTCAACAAAAACTGCTGCTGCTGCTTGAAGAATTTTCTCTACTCGTTGTTGACTGCGTTTTTGTTGGGGTTGACGGCGCATTGGGGTAGGTTCTGGTTTGGTCACGTTCCGAGTTGACAAATGTGAATAATGTGTCGTATTTTAAAAATTAAAGATGAAACTTTTGTCACAATTTTACTTTAACGATCGCCATCATTAAGCGATCGCATATTTCACATACTTTAAAACTAATCCTTGGGAGACTCCTATGGAAGCAATTCTGCCGGGCGCACCTTGGTTAATTGCCCATCGTTTCATGTTGGGCATTAATAAACCGTATAAACTCACACTCAATGGACATGATTATGTACTGTGGCAAAATCAGCAAGGTGAAGTGTTTGCCCTCGATAACATTTGTCCTCATATGCAAGCACCGTTATCAGATGGCTGGATTTGTCAAGACACACATGCGATCGCCTGTCCTTTTCATGCACTAGAGTTTGATGGACAGGGAAGACTGCACAATGCTGGGAAAGTGGGTAGTCAACCTCTACTAACTCCTCTGGAAATCGTCATCAAAGATGATTGTATTTGGACATATGGCGGACATACTCCCAAGATTCCTGTCCCGGATCTGATCCCCAAAGTCAGTGCAGGTATGAGCTTTTTAGGAGTTGCAGGAGAAAAAAGTATTCACGGTACTTTTTTGGATAGTATATCAATCAATTATGACTACAACCATCAAAATGGCACACACCGGGAATTATTTGGCATTAAAGCCAATCGCATCCCCGTATTTGAGCATGACGGATATTGGGCAAAAGTTGTGCAAGAACTAGATCGTGACGACAGTACCTGGAATGATATCCTCCACAATCCTGTTATCCTCACTGTACCCAAGACTTACACCGGAACATTAGAATATGCTTTTCCCTCACTAACAACTTTTCGTGCAGATGTTCCCATTGGAGAAGTTTTGCAAGTTCATGGGTTGTATCCAGAAACTGCAACCCAAACTAAAACCTTTGTTTTAGTCTACAGTAAACCCAAACACCCAATTTTGAAACCACTACTGAGGCGATTTGTGTTAAGTGCAGTAGCAACAGTGGTAGAACAAGATACACGCACCATTGAAACTTCTTATCCTCGCCAGCCAGCCAAGGTTCGCCTCCCCAACGAAGAAATTATGTTTCACGCCCAAAAGCTATATAGTCAATGGAGCAATAATTGACGAATTACTGCCCTAGTTCATTAATATTGTTCATCACTTGTTGATACAAATCACGGTTATTTTGGTTGTCAAAAATGCTGGCGGCTTGTCGTAAATCTTGCAGGGCGCCTTGTCTGTCTCCTTGGGCTGCGCGGGCATTTCCTCGGTTGTTGTAGGCAGGGCCAAAGTTAGAATTGAGACGTATGGCTTGATTGTAATCGGCGATCGCACCTTCTCTATCTCCTTGAGCAGCGCGGGCATTTCCTCGGTTGTTGTAGGCGATAGCGTATCGAGAATCGAGACGAATAGCTTGGTTGAAATCATCTAGCGCCCCGTTAATATCTCCTTGGGTAACACGGGCATTTCCCCGATTATTGTAGGCTTCGGCATAATTGGGCGAGATGCGAATAGCTTCGTTATAGTCGGCGATCGCTCGCTGGTGATCTCCTAGGGAAGCCAGTGCATTCCCCCGACTGTTGTAGGCTTCGGCATCATCGGCAGCTAGACTAATGGCTTGATTATAATCTGCGATCGCTCGTTGCTTATCGCCTTGATCAAAATAAGCTAGTCCCCGGCCTTTATAAGCTGCACTATAGTCAGGATCTAGTTCAATCGCTTGGTTATAGGATGCGATCGCCCCTTGTAAGTCGCCTCTTATATGCTGATTCTTTCCTTGAACATAAAGATTACCACCTTGAGATGTTTGCACTACACGACGGTTAGGAGGACTCACTCCTATTTCTGTTACCAATACATCTTCATTTCGATTGCAGGAAATGCTAGTAATGGCACTCAATGCGGTAACCATAACTATAGTCAATATTTTTTTAAGTTTCACCTGCTCTTGCCCAAATAACCGCAATTTCATAAGTTACCCTAAACCGTCAAACAATTTTAGATTTTGGATTTTAGATTTCGGACTTTTGCATGATAATTAGCACCAACTTGAAATAAAGGTTGTTCCTAAATCTTTGTATTTGTGTCAAATCAATTGATATGCTGACCCCATATAGCAACACAGTTAAGTGAGACTGGAATAGCATATACTCTAGGTTTGTCTCACTGTTACTTGCTTGATCAGGCATTAAGTATAAAAACTTTTATTCTAGATAATTTCTTTATTTGTTATGTGAATTAAATTCTAGACAATCAGCATAAAATTTTATGTTTTTGCGTATACTTTATCAATGTTTTATTTTGTGTCCTAAAGTTTAATTATTCTTGAATTTTTGCCTAAATATAAAAAATAACAGGGCAATACTTATAAATATAGTTTGAAATAACTATTTTCAACAAAAATCCTTATTCCTATTTCCCCACTCCCCACTCCCCACTCCCTATTCCCCACCTCCACTTTCCTGAGTTTTAGGAGTTAGACGCCAAGATGTACTTTTGTCAATATCTAAAGACAATTCTTCGAGGTTTTGACCTAAGTCTTTTTGAAGTTTCTGAGTCAGTGTGACAGGAAAATCTAAACTCACATCTTGATTTTGTACTAGTCTAACTAATTCTGTAAATGCAACTTTTACAGTTTGACGCTCATAACTAGAAAGTTTGCAAAATGATGTTTCCGATACGTTTTGAGCCTGCATGGCTTTTTTTAAACGTTCCTGCAAATGCTCAAATTCTGAATTTAATAACTTCGATTGCTCTTCGAGTGCTGTGTATCTGGCACTGATTACTGTTAAATCTTCCATTATGGGGTCTGGATTACTGGCTACTTGTAATTCTAATAACTGTAAATGTACTTGGGCAAGATAAATACAGTCTAAGTAAGCATATTCTATTTGCCCTTCTGTTAGGGGTCTTTTTCCCCAATCACTACCTTGTTCCTGTTTATCAATATAGTTAAATCTGCATAGTGCGGTAGCTAGAGTTTTGAGTTGGTAATTAGGTAAGGGTAAAAGATAATAAGGAATTGTTTTAGCTAATTCTAAAGTACAAGTAATATTTTTAGCGAGCTTGTTACCCAAAAATTTAACATCATAACTGGCATTATGAAATACTTTAGTAATTGCCGGATTAATCATGATTTGCTCAATAAATTCATCCACCACATCAGGCTGATTGAGGACATCTAAAAGAAACACGCGATCGCCACTCATATCTGTGGGATCGTCTAATACCTGAATCAGTGATAATTTAGGATGGCGACTTTTATAGTCAGCGACTTCTGTATCAATCCATAGGGTTTTGGCTTGAGTATATTCAGCTACTATGGTATGAATATCACTAGCAGAAGTTAAGTATGGCATTAGCAAATATTTCCTGATATTTGAGTATGATTAAGTCAGTCACAGTTTTCTTAATTACCATTTAGATGGTGACCATTTTGGTATAAGTTTGCAGGATCACCACAAGATTGTGAAACATCTATAGTAGATAAACCCAAAGTGTTCGTTGGGCGATCGCCTGATATTGAAACTTCTGGGGATCATGGTTAGTCACTCTAGTAATTAATACAAATTAACAAGCCGACAGCACCAGCAGCAGTCGGCCTAAAACATTGGCGATAATTGAGTGAAAATTTATTTTTGAGCCGCGCTATGATGAGGGGGAACAGAAACCACCTTTTTCGCTAAACCCAAAGTCTGTAAAAGTTTGATGCTCCACCAAGTTACATCAATTTCCCACCAAGACAAGCCAGATTTTGCCATATTGGGATAAGTATGATGGTTATTATGCCATCCTTCTCCGTAGGTTACTAAAGATACCCACCAAAGATTACGTGCGCCATCATTGGCATCAAAGGTACGATAACCCCACAGATGTGATGCTGAGTTAACAAACCAGGTAGAATGCCAAAGCAAGACTGACCTGACAAAGACACCATAAATGACAAAAGACCAACCCCCTAAGAGATACAGCAGTACTCCAAAGGGAATTTGCATTAGTAAGAAGTAGCGATCTAGCCAACGATAAAAAGGCTGTCTTGCTAAGTCAGGTGCGTACTTTTGATAAACGTCATAATCAAAAAATTCAGGACGTGGGTAGAAGATCCACAGCATGTGGCTCCACCAAAATCCTCGCTGGGCAGAGTAGGGATCTAAGTTAATATCTTCTGTGTGGGCGTGATGCTGGCGGTGTCCACCAATCCAGAAAATCGGCCCCCCTTGTAAAGCCAAGGCTCCAATGGTAGCGATTATATATTCCAGCCATTTAGGCACTTGAAAACTCTTATGGCTCAGCAGTCGATGATATCCTAGGCAAATGCCAATACTCCCAAACAACCAGTGGAGCAACAGTAGCAAACCTAATGCTGACCAAGAGAAAAACCAAGGAGCCAGGAGAGCTAAGGCATGAAATGCAGCAAAAAATGCCACATTCACCCACCTAAGGCGAGGCGCATTTCCTCTTTCGGGGGTGAACGCCAGAAACTTCGCGGTCATACAAATTCCTGTTGATGGATGATGAAGCGATTTGCTTTTTCTCGGTGCAACCATAGCAGGTATTTGCCTGCTCTGCACAGCAGTTCGTTACAGTAAAGAAAAGCAAGTATCACTTACATTTGTTATGCTAACAGACTGCTCAATTTCATGCAAGTGCCACTTGCATTATTCCCTATGTCATCTCAACTAATTTCCGCTCGTCAACGTCTGATTCAGTCAGCACTGGAGTTATTTACTGCTCAGGGAGTTAGCGCCACGACAACCCGCCAAATTGCGGAGAAAGCAGAAGTCAATGAAGTGACGTTATTCCGGCACTTTGGTAACAAGCATGGACTACTATTGTCTGTTCTAGAAGAATCCGCAGCCTTCAAGAATTTAGGGGAATCCCTAGTACAGAGGGCAACTCCTCCTGGTGATATTTATCAAGCCCTGAAAGATTATGCAAGTGACAGCTTACATGCCTTAGAAAGGATACCTGAGTTGGTTCGATCTGTAGTAGGTGAAGCTAAACAGTATCCAATGGAAAATCGCCGAGCTATAGGACGTGGATTAACAGAAGCAAACCGCTACGTGGCAGAGTATTTAGCCGCTGTTATCCAACAAGGAGATTTAAATACTTATCTCCCAGCAGAGAAATTAGCTAGTTTGCTCAATGGCATGATCCTGGGATACGCAGTAATTGAATTTACTAGTGAATTTCATCAACTGTGGGAGGATCGGGATGATTTTTTAGAGAATTTAGTAGAGTTATTTTTACATGGAGCTATGTCACCTTCAAAAAAAACAGCAACAACCAAGGACAATGTGATGGAAGTAGCTGATTTACCTGCTGGAGTAGTTTACCAAATTTTGCAACAAGCCAAGAAGTCAAGTACACAAGATTATGCCTTGGCTTATGTGTTATTCGGGGCTGGCTTATCTCCTAGAGAAATTGTCAGTTTGCAGCGAAATCAGCAAATTTGTCATACTTCCGGTCACTTTCTCCAGATTACTACCCCAGAGTTTTCCCGCCAGGTACCTGTTAATCAGTGGATTTTGGGTAAACGCTATGGTTCCTATACCAACAATCCCTTAACCAGATGGCTCAAAAGTCGTAAAGACACTCACCAAGCGATGTTTGTCAACGAAGTTGGTAACTTCATTTCCGAATCAGAATTGTTGCAACATTGGGAAGTATGGACTGAAGGATTGTTAACTCCTCAAGGAATACCACCTGCGATCGCCCAAGCACAACACACCTGGTGTGTAGAAATGTTAATGCGGGGGATGAGCCTAGAAAACTTAGGTATTTTAACAGGTGGAGAACGTATTCAATTACAAGCCTATGCCAAAAGAGCCAAAGAAAAAGCAGCACTAGAGCAAGCAACTCGTTTAGATCATAAGCCTGCATAGCAATGGCAGCTAATTTTGCAAAAGAATAAATCTATATATTGGCTGATTATTTTATATTTTTGGTAACAAGATTGTTATCATTATAACCTTGCCAATTTGGCTATTCATAACTATGTCTAAAGTATGAAAAGAAATTAGTAAGTGATTATGTATTATATTTCTGTTAAACAAATTTATCTATTTCAGTATTATGGGCAAATATGCTAATTATCATTAATATATTCTAGATAAAATATGCTAATTTGTTCAATCACTTAATATTGGCTATAAACACGCTATTAATTACTATTGAATCTGTTGCATATGAGTTGAAATCAAGCAAGAATCAGGTTATTGTGTGTAATTAAATAATGCAACCTCATGCTGTGAAAATAGTGAAGTAGAGGTATACAAAGGTAAGTATAAATTTACCCAATCGCCTTATAATTGCATTCGCTATCAGCCTCACAGTATTTAGCTAGCAATTTAATAGAAGAAACTTTGGCACATAAATTATTCCACATCATGTGACTTTTCTTAAACTATCAGGGCTTGCTGGCATGAAAATATCTAATCTAGATCCACTTATCCCCCTAACAGAATTAAGAGAAAAACTCCTGAGATTACCCAAAGATTATTTGCTTTATGAAGAGGATTTAATTGAATTTCTCTCCCGAAGAAGATGGCCTGAAAGCGATCGCCGCATTGACCGGACAACTTTCTGGCGCTGGAGAAATGACAACGGAATTGAGCATCAAAAAATATTTAGCCGATTGGATGTCTTGAAACTCTGCCAGATTTGTGATCACTACCGATTAGATGGAACTCGCAATGAATACTTGGCGATTGTTAACAAGAAAAAAGAGTTAGCTTTCAAATAGTCAAATAGTAAGGTTGTAGTGAAAAACACGTGGCTGGGGATTGAAGAATATATACAGCAAACTTCAACTTAGTGAAGTACAAAAAGACCCCCATTGGCGCTGTCGTGCATCCTCAATTTATTACGATTGATTTCTGAAATATACGTAGGGTAGGCTTTTTCCATAAAATCTAGATTTTGGTCGGGGAAGCCTATCCTACATTACTGAATTTTTCACCTATCATTGAGGATTCCTACACAAGTTTTCTGATGTGCTATTAAGTTTTAAAATTGGTGAAGAGATACAATTTAAAATCTTATGGTACATTCGCAACGCATTAATCCTGCTCCCGGACAAGAATCAGTATGGGATTACCCTCGTCCCCCTCGTCTAGAAGACACAAGCAAACATATTCAGATCATTTTTAATCAAGTCACAATTGTAGACACCCAAAACGCCAAGCGAGTTTTAGAAACAAGTCATCCACCGTCTTACTACATTCCTCCTGGGGATATTAAAATGGAACACCTATTACAAACACCAAAAACTAGTTTTTGCGAATGGAAAGGGCCAGCCGGTTACTATACAATCCATGTGGGTGACAGAGAAGCTCACAATGCTGCTTGGTTTTACCCCGACCCCACACCAGCCTTTGCATCTCTCAAAGACTATGTAGCTTTTTATGCCCATCTTATGGATGTCTGCTACGTTGATGGCGAAAAAGTCCAACCCCAACCAGGTAATTTTTATGGTGGTTGGATTACCAATGATATTGTTGGGCCATTCAAGGGTAGCCCCGGTACATGGGGGTGGTAATTGATACTCTACTGAGAACAACTTTTTGATTAAGACTCTGCTTACCTCTGTGTTGGAAAATTTAGGATGGGAAAAATAGTACAGGATACCAACTTTGACGCAAAATTTCCGCTGCAAAACTAGAAACTAACCATTCTTGGAGCTTACCGATTGTTCCAGAAGACAAGGCGATCGCACTAATATCAGCCATGACAGCTGTCTCTAAAACCTGAGGAACAGAGTTTCCCTCGCGGACTTCTGTCTCTACTTGTAAATTTACCTTTTCCAAATCAGCCTTAATCTGAGATAAAGTTTCCTGAGCCTGCGGTGGTAGAATTTTACTGGGGATTTTTTGGCTAATATTAGGCTCTAAAACCCAGCACAGATGACACTTTTTCACAAACGTATCCGACTGTTGTTGCGCTAAACTTTTGATCTGTTGTACCAGATAATTTGACGCTTTACTATCGTTATAGGGAATTAGCAAAGAGCGAAAAAGGTGCTGACAACGTAGTGTTAATTCCTCAGAAGTATAAGCAGAAATTAACTGAGGACGCACTATTAGTAAAGGAATTTTACTTTGGCGGGATAACCCAGCCATCGTACTACCCGCCAGTTTTTCTGCAAGTGAGCTACGATTTGGAGAACCCAGGATCATCAGTTGAGACTGATAAGCTTGAGCTACCTTCAAAATAGTCTCAGATGCTTTTCCTGATTGAACTTCTATGTTGACATCTACATCAGTGGAAATGTCACCAAAATCTTTTGTCAAACGGGTTTGAGCCTGTTCTATTTTTTCACTATCGACTTGGGGAATAATACCTTTTTCCCATAACGGAACAACATGTAGAAAAACAATTTGCTTTATTCCTGCGGCCCCAAGACTTGGAACAAAATGCAATAGTCGATGCAAACCGTCAGCAAAATCTGTGCAAATTAAAACTCGTTCAAACATAAATATTAATAAAATACATCTATTAATATTCTACTTGAATCAATACTGATGTAAAAATTAGACGATTTTCGGTTATTTTACTGCATAAATAATGATGCCAGTACTAATATTCTCGGCTAACCGAAATTTTAGACAATTACCCCATAGCGATCGTCAACGGCTTACCCATTTTAGATAATTATCTGCGTTGGCCTGGTTATGAATTATTTATCATGGGTGGATTAGCAGCTTTGCAGGTGTATCAGGTGCGAGAATGGCCAGTGAGAAAATTGTGCCTGCGATCGCCAAGTCGAGTATTGCCTATATGCCAAAATCTCAAGTGGACATGAGATGCGGGAATTTCCGCACTTGATATTCTGCTAACTCGATGATGGGATAGGATTCTCCCATTGCTTGGGTAAATTTAGCTTCAATAGCCTGTAAATCTTCTAAGGGTATAGCTTTCCACTGTTCCCGTGTTGCCCACCGAACAATTAAAATCAGTTCTGTGGGATCGTTGGGGTTAATCCAAACTTCTTTCCCCAGAAATCCTGGATACTTCGCCAGGGCTGTTGTCCAAATTTCTGCATCCTGCTGGATATAATGTTCTCGCTGTTCTGGGGCTACCTTAAACTTCAGTAGTTCTATAACCAAACCTTTGCATTCCTTTTGTATGTCTACGAATTTGCCAAAATAGAGATGTAGGCTAAAATAATCACTTTTCCAGCATAGCTTGATTGCATACACTCAAGAGCAAAAGCCAGCTAGTGGGAAACAATTAAAGAGGAAGGGAGTATGGACAATAACAACTGGTTGCAACAGCTAATGATGCTTGGTATTGGTACAACATCTTTAGTAGCCGAAAAAATGCGGCAAGTCAGTGATGATTTGGTTAAGGACGGTAAACTCGATCCTGAGCAAGCTAAGGCGGTGATGGATGATGTTGTGCAGCAGTTAAAATCGGAACAGGGAAACTGGGAAGAGCAAATGCAACGGCAAATGCGTAATATGATGCAGGACTTAGGTGTTGCTCGTCAGTCTGAGGTGGATGAATTACGGGGTAGAATCGACCGTTTAGAACGTCAAGTGCGCGATTTGGAGAATAAGCTTTGGCGTTAGCAAGTCCTTTCTGATTTAAACTAAATTGTGTCCTGTTGGTAATGATTGTGTTAGAGACTAGAGGCTAGTATTCTGACTTAACATTGGCTCAAGCTCAAATCTGCTAACAGCACTTTCAATTTAGGGAGGACTGATTTTGAAATCAATTTTACTCAGCGTGGGTTTCATGCTGGTATGTGTTGTGGTATTGGTATTAGCACAAGTTGGCAGTAAGCAGGACTCTGCTATTGCGGCTAATATCACTGCTACTGCACCAGCACCCACTAGTCTTACTGAAAACAATATCTTAATTGCGAGCAATACTATGTCTGATGATAATGTGGTAACTAATCCATCTGGATTGAAGTATGTGGAAATTGAGGAAGGAACCGGGGCGACTCCTGAACCTGGGCAAACCGTTGTAGTACATTACACCGGGACTTTAGAAGATGGTACTCAGTTTGATAGTTCACGCGATCGCAAGCAACCTTTCAGTTTTAAAATCGGCGTAGGACAAGTCATTCAAGGTTGGGACGAAGGACTCAGCACTATGAAAGTAGGCGGTCGTCGTCAATTAATCATCCCTTCAGAACTAGGTTATGGTTCCCGTGGTGCAGGTGGAGTAATTCCCCCCAACGCCACCTTATTGTTTGATGTGGAATTGTTAGATATTAAATAGGGCTTGCTGAAAAAGTCTGATCGTTGGGGTAGGAAACAGGAAACAGTTTCATACCAATTCACGAAAATCTTGAAACAGATCCAAGACCGTACAGAAGCAATCTCAAAGCCTTGATTTTCGTAGCAAGTACGTAAGTCCTAAATTAACGTGAGTTCGATAGCTTTAAAAAACCCCGCTTCCATTCCTCTCCCCGCGTCGGGGAGAGGCTTAAAAACACTATTTTTTCATACCAAACTGTGGATTTTTTGCCCCTTCCCTCGTAGGGAAGGGGTTGGGGTTAGGTTCCGTCGCACTCACGTTAAATTAAAGAGATTTATTATATTTAATTGCGAATTGACAATTGACAATTGTTTTGGTCAGAATTATTTCCCCCCTGCTCCACTGCAACATGTTGATTCAGCAATCCGTACCTACTCAGTCAGTGTGATTTAACTTCTGGTCACCATAGCAAAAACGATCGCACAATTCTATGGTTCTACAAAGTGCGATGGCGCTTTGCGCCCGCCGGAGGCGATCGCCTGATTTATCCGTTATTTGTAGCTTGACGACGACGAGAGACAACCAGCATTCCACCCATCAAGCCAAGACCTAATAAGCTAGCTGGTTCAGGTACACTTTGGGCGACTGCTCCCACAACTTTGAAGTCAGGGCCGTTAAATGATTTATCCGCGCTGACGCGAATTCCTGTAATGGAGCTATAACCACTTAGACCCAAGTCTGCTAAACTGACACCTCTAGAGCCAACTTTTTGAGAGCCACTAATTTCCATTGTGTCAATTTTGTAACTAGCATCATCCCACTCACTCCGCAATATTTTCAGTAAATTACCAATCACATTGCCATCAGCATCTATGGCTTGAACAGCTAAATCACTATTCATTCCCCGTTCCCAGAAAAACAATTTATCTACTGCTTGATCAAAGAAAAGATTTATGATGAATTTACCGCTATCTTCACCATCTATAATGTTATTAAGGTTGAGATTACCTAGTGCTGCAACTACCTGCTGATTATTAGGGTCTTCGGCTACTACACCTTGTGCATTATCTCCTTTATCTGCACTAGCTGCGCCAGAGTTTTTACCTTTGTAAGCGTCGTTGTAGATGATATTGGCTTTATTAACTAAGGCAAAATCATCAATGATAGTTCCATCTTTCATCTGCACAGACTTCAACCAAATATCATCTTTGGGCTTATTGTTATAGGTGGAATTAGTAGTGAATGAAAAAGCCTGTGCAGAAGATGTAGATAAAGCTAAAACACCAGCAGCCATTAAGCCAGTAAGAACAGAGATGTGTTGAAATTTCATGTTTTTATTTACATTTAATTCGTGCTTGTGCATTCATCATGTCACAGGCAATATCACGGTGTATAGATGTTTTATAGTATCTTGTTTTGCAAGTTTATTTTCAGTAATATCACGCAAGCTCTACCAAGTTTTGCATGATATTAGCTTGTTGCTAAAATTACCCATCTTATGTCAGTAGTTACTAACCTTGGTGTGGAATCGAGTAAAGGCTTTAAAAGTTTAATTTTTCGTTGGTAATTAAGGATATTTAAGCCCCTTTCCGCATCGAAGAGGGGTTGGGGAAAGGTTCATCGACTTCAGATTCCTTGAGAGTGCGACAAAAAGGAATCATCATCATAATGTTAGTCATGCCAATAACTTCACGGGCGCGTTTAATGGCCCGACATTCTAAAGCAAAACCTTCACGGTAGCGATCGCTATTATATAGATATAACCTTGATCACCTTCGGCGCAAGAAATCGTAATTTCCTGTTGATCATGTAAAATCGTCGTCGCCTGATCTGTACCCACAATAGCCGGAATACCTAACTCACGGCTGACAATGGCTGCGTGACAAGTGCGTCCCCCGTGGTCTGTGACAATACCAGCCGCCCAACGCACTGGCTTACCTTTGCGTGAAACAAATTCATATCTTTATTCACCAACGCCAAATTCTGGCTATTACTTTCTATCTTTTTGTCATACTTGCCATAAATAGTGTCGTATTTTAACAAATAAACTAAATTATCTAAGTAGAACAAGGTAAATAATTAAAGGTTTGTAGTGAGAACTTTAGTTCTCAAATCAGGACTAAAGTCCTGACTACGAACTGATCTTAGGTAAATTTACATTAGTTTACATAGTTTGGTTTAATGGCATTAAATCATTGATAGCCACTAGTTCTAATTCCTTAGTATTGAGGATAATTTTAAAAACTACTCTACCAATTCGACCTAAGCCATTAATTGCTACTTTCGTCATCAGGGACCTACCTTTTGAGAATAGGCTAGGGGCTAGGGGCTAAAGTAATCCCCAGTCCCCAGTAACTTAATGTGCCACCAACTGCTCAGTGCGCTGTGCTAATAGCTGCTTGGCGCGCTCTGCTAAATTCTGGTTTTGGCTTTTCACTTCTTGGAAGAATTGGGTGAGATCGCGATCGCCTGCTTGCTTTGCATCGTTAAGATAGGTTTCACAGCAAGCTGCACCTTGGAGGGCATGATATAGCACGCTGACGAGATTAAAATGCTCGTCGTTGGTTCCGGTATGATATTTATCTGGCATTTTCTTAACTCCTGATAATTAAATTGGGATGAGTAGTTTCTAAGTTAGCCATGACTTTTATTGGTAACTCCTACCCAAAGAATGAGTTAGACATTTATGCTCTTATTCCTACTGGCTGTCTAACTTGCATTTTCACTGCTTCTACAATGGCATCGGCATCGATTTTGGCAGCGTGAAGTAGTTCTTCTGGTGTGCCTGAGCCTGGCATATCTTGTACTGCTAGTTTAATTAATCGCAACTGGGGGCCATTATAAATGGGGGTATTACTAGTACCTGCAAAGACATCTAGCACCGCCGCACCTAATCCGCCTTCAATCCAGTGGTCTTCTACTACGACTAAATTACCTTTGGTATCCCGTGCGGCTTGATGTAGTGTCTGCACATCAATGGGTTTGACTGAGTAAGCATCGATAACGCAGATTGTGATGCCTTCGTTTTTTAGTCTGTCATAAGCTTTAATCGCTTCATGTAAGGTAATACCTGCACCAATTACTGTGGCTTGATCATGGTTGGAACTGTGAATGATTTTGCTACCACCAATGGGAAATTCTTCTTCATGACCATAAATTACAGGTGTTTTTTCCCGTGTCGTGCGGAGGTAAACAATGCCATTGCGATCGCACATTTGGGCAACTAATTTAGCTGTTTGATTGGCATCACTGGGATACAGCACAGTACTACTCCACACTGCTCGAAATGCTGCTAAGTCTTCCAATGCCATCTGTGAAGGGCCATCTTGACCGATGGATACGCCAGCATGGGAACCTACTAATTTAATGTTGGCACGAGATACGGCAGCCATCCGCACAAAGTCGTAGGCACGGGTTAAGAAAGCAGCGAAGGTAGAAGCAAAGGGTTTATATCCTCTTACCTGCAAGCCCACGGCGGCGGCTACCATTTGTTGTTCAGCTATGTACATTTCAAAGTAGCGCTCTGGATAGGCTTCGGCGAAATCTTCGGCATACGTGGAATTACTGACTTCTGCATCTAGAACAATTACATTTGGTTGTGCGGCTCCTAATGCTACTAAAGCATCACCATAAGCTCGGCGTGTTGCTACTTCTGCACCTTTGTTATAGGTAGGGAGTTGTAATGGTTGAGCATTACCAGTAGTTGCTGGTTGTCCTTGTGCTTCGGGTTTATCCACCTGGATTGTAATCTGCCGTTCACCGCCTAACTCGGCGATCGCCTGTTGTTCATCCTCAGGTTTCAAGGCTTTGCCATGCCATCCACCTAAATCTTCCAGGGAAGCTACACCTTTACCTTTCTTAGTACGGGCGATAATCACAGTGGGGCGATCGTTAACAGTCAACGCAGCGCTAAATGCTTGATCAATCTCTGTGAGATTATGACCATCAACTTCAATAGCTTGCCAACCAAAAGCCATCGCCCGTTTAGCATAAGCTTGAGTATTCCAACCCAATTCAGTTTGACCCCGTTGACCGAGGCGATTGACATCGATAATGGCAATTAAATTATCTAGGGTATAGTGTGCAGCATGGTCAAAAGCTTCCCAAACAGACCCTTCGGCGGTTTCACTATCACCCAGTAGCACCCATGTATGATATGGCAGTTGATCTAAATATTTACCTGCTAAAGCTATTCCTACACCAATGGGTAATCCTTGTCCCAGAGAACCTGTAGCTACATCTACCCACGGTAAAGCTGGTGTGGGATGACCTTCTAAACGACTACCAAAATGCCGCAAATCAAGTAATTCATCATCACTGATGACTCCGACTGCTTTGTACATACTATAGAGCAGGGGTGCTGCATGACCTTTCGAGAAAATCAGGCGATCGTTATGAGGATTATGTGGATTGTCAAAGTCGTAGCTGAGATATTTAGAGAGTAAAATTGCCATCAAATCAGCTGGGGACATGGACGAAGTAGGATGACCCGAACCTGCAATGGTCGTAGCGCGAATACTATCAACACGCAACTGTTGTGCTAGTTCATGCCATTGATGTAGTTGCTCCTGTGTGGTCATAGTGATTTTCCTAAATCAAAATATAGGGACTTGATCAAATTCGGCAGTTTTTAGTTTAATTATTCTTTTTTTGCTAAATTTCGCTATTTTCCCAGAATCGATTACTTAACAACTGGGAAAATACATTTCATACCAATTTAAAAAAGAATGTGGAAAATATCTAGGGGTACTTTAATGTTCCCTAGTCAGAATTGCTTTGCATAATATGGGCGGGCAAGATGCTCATCCCACAAGAGTTTAATCTAATTTAAATATGCAATAGAAGATGTTTTTCAGATGATTGCCATCATGAAATGAATTGGTATGTCACCAGACAGTTGAGAGCGTTAAATCTCTCTTACTGGGTTTACTGTAGAAAGTAGAATGTATAATAACTTCTTTCTAATGGAATAATTACCATTTATTTCTTAGGGTATATAAAACCAAAGTTTATTTATAGTGTATTTATATTTAAAAATATTACTGAAATAGGTGAGATGGAAAATATATGCTTTTTTGCCATAATTGTAAGTGGTTTTATTGTCATAAAATAACTTAACAATCATTTACTAATTTCTCCATGACGAAATTTATCAACTTTTGACCTCTAAGTTCTACCTCTTGCTCTGTTACCAGCAGAAAGTTTTTGTTAGCAAAAAATGGTTTAGCTGTAATGCTAGCTTCTACGAATAGCCTTTTAATACCTAAACTTCTGGCTTTTGATTCAATTTGTTCGAGAATCATTGTGCCAATGCCTTGTCCTTGAAAATCCTTATGGCAAAAAAATTTGTCAATATGTCCATTGGCTTCTAGTTCACCAAAACCGACAATTTTACCATTCTTTTCTATTACATAAGTAAACTTACTTTTTAAGCTGTTTAGCCATACTTCGACATCCATCTTTACTGGTGCCCAAGCATCAATTTTTTCTTTGGTGTAATCACGAATGTTTACTTCATGAATAGTGTTGTAGAACAAGTCCATTATTTCTGCGGTATCACCGATTTTGTAGGTTCGTAATTTCATTTTTTTAGCTATTTTATGCAGAATAAATATCAGAATAACTCATTACAAAAATCATCCTATAGCACAGTGCAACAAGTTAACACTCCTAGTCCAAATTCCCCAGATCCACTAATTTCTAAAGGTTGGGAACGCGAACAGTATGTTGGTATTATTATTTTGTTTATCAGTTTGATTGCTGCTGTGGGATATTTGAGTCGTCGTTTGGAATATGCTTTATTATTTGCTGTTACCCTCAGCATTATACTGGTGGTTTTTTTTCTCACTATGTGAAAAGGGTTTTGGCGCCGCTCAAACAAGAAATACTGATTTTCCCACCATAAGAAAAAGAGCGATCGCCTGATCCTGTCGCTGTTTTTCTGCTAGCCGTTACCATTAATAATCATAGACCACTCATCGCTATAGTAATTTGCCGATGAGGCGGAGGTATTTGTGTTGCCAATTCTCAGACGACGAATTAACCGGGGAGGAAATCTCACTGAAAACCTAGCTGGGTATATGTTCATGATGCCCACAATTTTGGTTTTGGGGTGTTTTGTGATCCTGCCAATTTTCTACGCGGTTTTTCTCTCTTTGCATAAAGTCCAGCTTTTAGGCGGTATTGAGTACGAGTTCATTGGCTGGCGTAATTTCACACGCTTGCTTGAAGACGGACGTGTGGGGATTGCTTTACGAAATACGGCAGAATATGTGGCAATTGTTGTGCCTACGCAAACAATTCTGGCTTTATTGCTGGCTGTAACTCTCAATTCTGGGATTCGTGGTAAAAACTCATGGCGGATTCTCTTCTTTTTGCCCACGGTGACATCTTCCGCGGTGCTAACCCTGATATTTATGTGGATTTATAACACCGATGGGTTATTAAACCATGTTCTCGCTTTTATCGGGCTACCTACCTATAACTGGTTAGGTGACCCGTCCGTTGCCCTCAAAGGCATCATGATTATGAATATTTGGTCAACTGCACCGTTTTATATGGTGATTTACTTAGCGGCGTTGCAGGATATCCCCCAAAAGCTTTACGAAGCGGCAGAACTTGATGGGGCAAATTGGTGGCAACAGTTTATTTACATTACTATTCCTTTGCTCAAACCTGTGACGTTTTTTGTGCTGGCTGTTGGCGTAATTGGTACGTTTCAACTGTTTGACCAGTCTTATATTTTCTCTGGTGGTACTGGTGGGCCCAACAATGCTACTTTAACAGTAGTTTTACTGATATACCAAGCTGTATTTCGTAACTTACAGATGGGATATGCAGCTGCGATCGCCTTTTTGCTGGCAGGGATAATTATTGCTGTAACTTTGATTCAACGGCGAATTTTTGGGGGCGAAAAAATATGATGGGAATTTCTCGCTTTCCTTGGCTAAAAGTGCTTTTATACATAATTTTAACACTGTATGCAATTCTCACTCTCATTCCCTTTTTGTGGGCAATTTCCGCATCCTTTAAGCCACTTTCGGAAATTATCAGCGGGGAATTAAATTTTTTTCCCCAGAATTTCACCCTGGATAATTACAGGCAAATCTTTATACAGGAACCTCTATTTTGGCGGTGGGTTTTAAATAGTGTGGTAATTGCTGTCAGTGTGACATTATTGAATTTACTATTTAATTCAATGGCGGGATATGCCTTAGCCAGACTAAATTTTGTGGGCAAACACTTTTGGTTTTTTCTGATTTTGGCACTTTTAGCAGTCCCTGCACAAATCACCTTGATTCCCACTTTTTTGATTTTGAAGGCTATGGGCTGGCTAAATTCTTACCAAGGGATGATTGTACCTGGTATGGTGAATGCCACATTTATTTTTATGATGCGGCAATTCTTTGTGAATTTTCCCAAGGAACTGGAAGAAGCCGGTCAACTAGATGGTTTAAATACTGTAGGCATATTTCGGCATATTGTCTTACCTCTAGCGAAACCAGCCTTAGCAGCCCAGGCGGTTTTTGTGTTCATGGGTAGTTGGAATAATTTTTTGCTCCCCATAGTTATTTTGTTTGACCCAGAAATGTTTACCCTCCCCCTGGGGCTGAACAGCTTCAAAGGGCAATATATCAGCTATTGGAACTATATTATGGCTGCTTCTATGATTTTCACTCTGCCGGCCTTAGGAATTTATGCTTTTTTCAACCGCTACTTTATTCAAGGCGCAACTTTTACCGGTGGGAAGGGTTAAGAGTGTTGGATGAGAGGCAGCAGGGGGAAATAATTAAATGTTTTTGACTTTTGACTTCCTCATAGGGGTTCTCCAGTCCCCACGTTAATTAATATCTATTTTTATTGACTTATTAACCCTTGATCCCCACTTGAGAAGCAACAGTATTTTCGGCGACAAATTGCGCTCTGAACATGATATTGGTATTACAGCGACTTAATCTCTCATCTGTTCAGTTAACAAGTGTTATGGGTTTTGCAGACCTACTGATTGCAGAGATAGCAGCAGACTACAGTGTCCCTGTAGAAAGATTGTTTTCTCTGCCTAAACAACTGGGAATTGCCGATAAACACCAAAAGACCCGTTTGGCGTTAGAGGATATAAAGGCAATGATTTTCCAAATTTTGTCGGGAATACGCCCAAAGGTAACTAGGAACTCGGTGGGTGAGATCTAAATTACCAGAGATGCTATTTCGGACTTTAGCTAATTGGCTAATGGCAAAGAACCAGCTATTAGTCTGGACAACATGGAGATTGAGTATCGCTTTATTAGCTGTGTTGAGCGTCAAAATCTTTAAGGGGAAACATGTTTAGAAGACTAATTGGCGTTGTTGTTGCTACCGTTTTGCTGACGTTTCAGTTAATGGTCGGTGGCGCGACAGCAGTGGAACTGGACGAAGCTATCAGAACAGTGCCATTAAATACTCAGGGTGATACCGTTGTACTCAGCCTAAAACAAGTCAAAGAAGGCAAACGTTTATTTCAATACGCTTGCGCCCAATGTCATGTTGGAGGCGTTACCAAGACTAACCAAAACGTGGGATTAGAACCAGAAGCGCTAGCTTTAGCATCACCAAACCGGAATAATATTGAAGGCTTGGTAGACTACATGAAAAATCCCACCACCTATGACGGAGAAGAGGAAATTTCTGAATTACATCCCAGCATCAAGAGTGCAGATATTTTCACAGAAATGAGAAATCTCACAGAGGATGATTTAGTGGCGATCGCTGGACATATTCTCCTACAACCCAAAATTGTGGGCGACAAGTGGGGCGGTGGTAAGATTTATTACTAAAGTCCTAATTGAATGCTGATTTCTGGGTACTGGGTGCTGGGTGCTGGGTGCGGGGATAGATGAAGTTTATCCCCAGACTACTCAAAACTCAGGACTTAGGCTCAGAATTTTTTTGGGATAGGATTTAGGCGATCGCTCACCATACACTCATAGTCTAGAAAAATTTGGCTGTGGGAATTTTATAAATTTACCCAAAATTTTTTGGGTGTAATGCAATCCTAGAAATCTTCGCTGATTGCCAAAATTTTGCTATGGATTTAGTCGCCATTAAAAAAAAAATTTTTATCTACGACAGATTGTCATACTTTGGCGTTGATTTTATCTAAAATGAGAAAGGGAAAATAAAAACTTTAATTAGGAGAAAGCCATGAAATTGATTTCAGCAAGCTTGCGGCGCTTTACTTTAACTGTATTAACAGTTCTTTTAGTTGTTAGCAGCTTTGCTATTTTCACTCCCAGTGCTTCAGCTGAAACCTTCCAGGTAAAATTGGGTAGCGACAAAGGTATGCTGGCATTTGAACCCAAAAAATTGACAGTTAAACCAGGCGACACCGTTGAGTGGGTAAACAACAAAGTCCCTCCCCATAACGTTGTGTTTGATGCAGCTTTAAACCCTGCTAAGAGTGCTGATTTAGCCAAAGAACTGTCTCACAAGCAATTGCTAATGAGTCCTGGTCAAACTCAAACAACCACCATTCCCGCAGATGCGCCTGCTGGTGAATACACCTTCTACTGCGAACCCCACCGTGGTGCTGGCATGGTTGGTAAATTAGTTGTTGAATAATCTTTGGTCACTTTTTTAGTGAATTGACGAAAAGTAGCACGCCGTACCCATAATGTGGCCTGCATGATAGATAGGCGGTGACGAGTTATATTTCCGCCAAGAGAGAAATGAACTCATCACCGCTAATCTTAATCAAAAATAAAAGTTCGTAGTCAGGACTTTAGTCCTCAAAAATCTGTATTTCACTTAACCAACTTGTGAATATTCGCTTCCCAATTCGCTCCATCAAAAGGTATAATCTCAAAATTTCCCATCACATCCCCATCTAAACAACGCACATTCACATCGACACCATCGGGATGACTCCGGGGAATATAAAAAGGATGCATTCCACAAGTCTGACAAAACTTATGCTGGGCAATTCCAGTATTAAACGTATAAGTTGCCAGATTATCTTCACCTTGCAGTAAAGTAAACTGCTCTCGCGGCACAATTAAATGTAAGAAACCCTTTTTTCTACAAATCGAACAATTGCAATCCTCCACTTGATGATTTTCAACAATTACTCGAAAGCGCACCGCACCACAATGACATCCGCCTTCGTAAGTAATTGATGGAATAGAACTCTTTTTCATTTAACACTCCCCTTAATCGATCAACCAGCTAAATAAATCTTCTACTGTCAGACTAAAATCTTTAGCAAAAACTGGTACAGGTAATTGAGCTTGTGGTTCATCGTAAATAGCAGTCGGCTGGTCTGGTAAATATACAAACACAGCTTTTTCCTCTGGGTCAATCAGCCATCCCATTTGAGCGCCATACTTTAGACAATACAGAACATTTTTCGTGACTTTAGTTTGACTTTGATTGGGTGAAAGTATTTCAATTGTCCAATCTGGAGCAATAGGAAAAAGATTGGCAATTGCACCATTTTCTTGGCGAGGAATTCTACTCCAAGTAAAGACAGAAATATCCGGTACAATTGAGCGAACGCCAAAAGTACAGCGCAGTTCACAAAAAGCCCGTGCCATCTTCTTAGGTTTCAAGATTAAATTGATAGCAGGGGCTAACTCAGTTTGAATGACGCTATGTTCTCCTTGCGGCATTGGTTTTTGGACAATACGCCCATCAATATATTCGCTGGCTGGTTTTGTTTCTGGTAATTGTAAAAAGTCTTCTAGTGTCAGAACTTGAGTAGATGTTTTTACCATTTAAGTGTGCCGATAATTTTTCGTTTTATCGAGAAGATTCTAATTGAGTAACCCTATCTTCTAATTTATTTACTTGTTGTTTTAATTCCACAACTAACGTAGCTAAATTATCAAACATTTGGTCTTGTGGCGATAAGTTACGTCTAGCATTATTTGACTGCGGTGGGGTAAGTGTAGTTCTGGCTGAGGGTGATTTACCCAGTTGATTGAGTTGCGACTCAACTCTTCTCAAGCGCGCCTCTACACGGTTAAAGTCGGCTTGTAGGTTATTAAAACGGGATTCCACTTGTTGAGATGAGACTGGATTTGATAATAAACCCAGCCAAATAACTATGACCACAACCCCAGCAAAAATTAATCTGCGAAACATGAAATTTACTCCTTTATCGGAGGTTTTGATTACATTTATTTATCCGGTTGTAATTGAGAAAATAGCTGATGCCAATCGATGGAATTTACAGTATTTTCGCTTGATTTGACTTCTAATGTGATATTAGATGCTGGGGATTCATGGAGCGATCGCACACAAAGTTCCGCTACATCTTCGCGGCTGATTTTACCCCGAATATTATCACCTTGTTCAAAAATTAATTCTTTACCACCTGGTTCCTCAGTTAATGCACAAGGTCTAATAATCGTGTAAGGAATACCACTTTCTCTTAAACTATCTTCCCCTTTCAACTTCCATGTTAAAATGCCGCCTAATTGGTCATTTAAGCGCACCGCTGGTGGTTCTTCATCTAAATTAATTCCCGGTCTTCCCGGACGAGTTACCCCGGCTGAACTCACAAGGACAAACTGTGGGAATTTTTCCCCGCCATAAGCTTTAATTGATTCGACTTGTAAGGCAAAATTACCTGGTGTAAATTTGGGATTTAAAGCACCATCATATTCAAACTTACTTAACATCAATTGAAAAGAAGAAATCCGATTAACATCAATTGGGGGACAGTCGGAAACAACTTTGGCCCGAAAAACTGGAGTCAATTCACTAAAGGGAATGCGAACATTCATCCAGGTATCAGCTACAGTATCAAAAGAATAACTGTAACCAACGCCATCCCATTTAGTATCTGTCCGTAAAAATAATTTATAACGCTGTCCGTCACCTTGGACGCGTAATTCGACTCCTGCATAACCCGATAAGTCAAAAGGTGGCTCAAAATTCTTGGTTCTTACCGAAGCAAATCCTCCTGAGTTAGCAGTGGAAACGTTACCAGTAAACACGGCTTTATTTCCCGCTAATTGCATATTGCTGGAACTCACACCACCCATAACCACATCATCCACTGCACCCCAAACCGCTTTTAATTCCGCTGAAGGATTGGTGAAATCAAATATTAATTGTTCATTCGCTGGGGGTAAATATTTGGCTGCAGCTTGTACCAAGTTTTTCACACCTTGATATTCTACGTTTTCTGGGGTGTCACCCACAATTTCTGGCAGATAAAATTTAATACCTTGATTATATTTAGCTCTATCGGGTGTATCTCCTTCCACTGGCTGCACACGCACTGCTGTACAACAAATTACCGCTTGAATGTTAGACATTACTACAGAATTTAACGTTTCTGGCTTAGTAATATCCGCAACCACTATGTCAATATCATTACCAAGAATTGACCTAGCTTTTTCAATATCTCGCACCAGCGCCCGGACTTTGTAACCTTGTTCTACTAGTCGCCTTACCACTCGTTTACCCACACCACCTGTTGCACCCGCAACTAGTATTACACCCATGTATCTTCCTCCTTTGGGTAGATTTTGCTGATCTTGAGGACGACCTTGGATTAACTGTTGCACCCAGTTAAGGAAAGGAATTACCTCGAAATAGGTTAGGGTTTCAATAAACCTGCCTAAGTCCCATTGAGAACGGTTTTTGTCAGCCATTACTGCGTCCTCATAATTTTCTGCTTGTTACATACATGATAACTAAACAGTTGCTAGCGCTTAACTGATGCGGGGAGTGAGATGATTTCTGGCTAAAATTAAGCTAAATATTTGGTATTTTATCTTATGGGGCAAATGCGTTAGGATACTTACTTAAGTGTTACTAATAAAACTAATATTTACTGATGAACCAACTTGAAAAAGCTCAAGCTGAGTACAAAAATTTTCCTCAAGAATTTCAGAGTGTAATTATTAGCACGGTAAATAAGCAAGGAATACCCAATGCTAGTTACACTCCTTTTGTGATGGATGCAGCCAAAAACATTTACATTTATGTCAGTGGTCTGGCAACCCACACGCAAAACCTTCATGCTAACCCTTGTGTCAGTGTCTTATTTATCGATGATGAATCTAAAACTGAACAAATTTTTGCGCGTCGTCGGTTGAGTTTTGATTGCACAGCGACTTTAATTGAGCGTGATACTGAAGCCTGGAATCATATTGTTGAGCAATTTCAAGGGCGTTTTGGTGAATTGATTGAGGTTTTGCGCGGTTTACCCGATTTTCGGATTTTCCAGTTAACTCCCAGTGCTGGTCGTTTTGTGGTTGGTTTCGGCACAGCTTATCACATTCATGGGGATCAACTTGATCAATTGGTTCACATTACCAGAGATAAATAGGGCGGATGCAACAGAGGACTAAAGTCCTCATTACAAACTTTATAAGAGTATAATTTTATGCTTCAGTTTCAACCTCCTGGCTTTGGGCATAAAGTCATTCATACCTCTTTAGGGGCAATGGTTTACTATACTCAAACGACTGCGCCCTGGTTAAATACCGATATTGAAAAGTTACCGCCTTTATTGTTTCTGCACAATTTTGGTGGTGGGGCATCTGGGTATGAATGGTCTAAAGTTTACCCGGCTTTTGCGGCTACGCACCATATAATAGCCCCGGATTTAATTGGCTGGGGTGAATCTGCTCATCCAGTGCGGGATTATCAAATTAGAGATTATCTGAGCGCGATCGCCGAATTAATTACCCAAACTTGTCAACAGCCGGTGCAGGTGGTGGCTTCTTCTTTAACAGCGGCTTTGACTATCCGCCTAGCTATTAGTCAACCTGAGTTATTTCAAAAACTATATCTGGTATGTCCCTCTGGATTTGATGACTTTGGCCAAGGTGCTGGACGCAGGTTACCACTGTCAGTGATTAATACGCCTTTATTGGACAATTTAATTTATGCCCTGGGTGCGGAAAATGAATTGGCTGTGAGAAATTTTCTGCAAAGTTTTCTGTTTGCCAAACCAGAAAGAGTTTCTCCAGAAATGGTGGCAGCTTATTTAACTTCTGCACAACAGCCCAACGCCAAGTTTTCCGCCTTGGCATTTTTACGGGGAAACCTTTACTTTGACTTGAGTTTGTATATTCAGCAATTAAAAATTCCCACTGTGCTTTTTTGGGGAGAGAAAGCACAATTTACTAGCATCAAACTAGGACGACGTTTAGCAAATTTAAATCCCAGTGTAATTGAAAAGTTTCAGGCGATCGCTGATGCCGGAGTCTTACCCCATCTAGAAATACCCGAAATTTTCATTGGGTTATTACAGCCCTATTTGTAGCTACATACTCAGTGCTTCTATCTCCAATTCTGACAAACCAGTAATATTAGCTACCTGCTCTACTGTCATCCCCGAATAAAGTAAGTTGCGTGCTGTTTGATGTAACTGAAATTCTGCTCTGTCTGCTCGTTGACGTTCTTGCTCTACCCGTTGTTGTTCTTGATACACGCTTTCTTCAGGAACTGGCAGCAACTTTCCTGCTAAATCTGCCCAGCGCAACCAAGTAGCATCAACGCCTTGATAAATACCTTGCCAAAGTAGCAATGATAAACCTAATACTTGGCTAACTAAATAATTATTCGTATTTGGTAATAATGGTTGATAAACCCCATTTTGTAAAGAAAAACCAGCCCAATCATCAGGGTTAAAAGGATCAAACCAGAAATATTCCGGTACGCGCAGCTGATTTTGATAAATTAGCTTTTTCCCATTTTTATCAGCTTGGGCAGTACTTTTAGATAATAATTCAATCACAATATCTGGCCCTTTACCCTCTTCCCAGACAACCCAACTACGACGTTCTCCCTTGGGGACTCCTAGCACAGCAAAAAAGTCTGGGCCGCGAAAATCCTCATTGTTCAACTGCGCCAAACTGAAGTAGACAAACATATTGCCGCCCATATATCCATCTTCTCGCTGGGCCAACCAAGGAACTAAGGCATTAATCAACAAATCCATTTGTAATTTATGCCGTTGGCTTTCCATCGACATACAGTCATCGTCAGGTAATTCTGCTTGGTTTGGGGGTGGGTTCACAGTTGGTGCGGCAAAAATTTCTGACATGGCTTTTTCAATATGGGGTAGCCATTACTGACATACTTTATATTACTCGATTGCTTTAAGGATGTGCGATTAACTCCGTTACTGCACTCGGTACGTCGCCTCTGGTACTGTGTCCAAACATCAACAGGAGCAAGATTTTAGTCAACGGGTAAGTTAAGCGATTCTATTGCCGATTGATTTAAACCTGTTAACCTAGCTACCTGTTCTACTGTCATCCCAGTCTCAAGTAAATTACGTGCAGTTTGTAGTAATTGCAATTCTGCCGTGTTTGCCCGTTGGTGTTCTTGTTCTGCACGTTGGCGTTCTTGTTCTGCGCGTTGGTGTTCTTGTTCTGCACGTTGGCGTTCTTGTTCTGCGATTTCTGCGGTAGTTGGCAATAATTCCCCATCTAAAGTTGCCCAGCGTAACCAAGTAGCATTAATACCTTGATAATTTCCTGCCCACAGTTGTAATGCTAAACCTAACGATGAAGTGACTAATTGATTTTGAGCATTAGGAAGAATAGGTTGATAACCTCTTTCGTGGATAGAAAACCCAGCTAAATCATCAGGGTTAAAAGGATCAAACCAGAAATATTCTGGTACACGCATCTGATTTTGATAAATCAGTTTTTTTTCATTTTTGTCTGTTGAGGCTGTACTGTCAGAAAGCAACTCAATGACTACATCTGGTGCTTTACCTTCTTCCCACACTACCCAACTACGACGTTCACCTTGAGGAACTCCCAACACTACAAAAAAATCTGGCCCTTTAAAGTCTTTGTTGCGTACCTGGGCCAGACTGTAGTAAACAAACATATTCCCGCCGACAAACCCATCCTCTCGTTCTGCCAACCACGGGAATAAAGCATCAATTAGCAAATCCATCTGGGCTTTATGACGTGCGCTTTCCATTGGTATCCCGTCGTCATAGGGTAATTCTGCTTGGGTGGGTGGCAGTTGAAGATCTGGTGCAGCTAAAGTAGTTTCTGACATAGCTTTTCACCTGTGGGAAAGTATTGCAGGTATTTTTATGTTATCCGTTTTGGGCGATCGCCTACGGTAAGCTACATTAACGCCTAGCAAGGGTGGGACGATACCCATTGGTCACAAGTTCAAAGTGAGCGAATTTTGTAAATACGTCTTTAAGTATAAATATATCTATATAAGAATAATAATCGTACAGTGGGTAAAATTGACTTGACTCCCTTCCCAGTTCGCAGTGCCTCCTTCAAATAAGCGATAGGCGTAAAGCCCTAGCGGGCATAGCTGCGCTTACCGCGGTAGCATGCCTTGGGCTGCTAGCCATACCCTCCGGGCTTATCGCAAGGAGCATTCGTTCAATCTTCCCAAATTGCGATCGTTCTCACGCTGAGGATTTGGGTTGGTTGTGGATTAGTTTTTCCTTAGACTTAGACGGAACAAGATATGTGAACATCGCGTCGCGACAAAATATAGCACAACCCAATGAAGCGTTAAGGAATCCTCGGACTTTAAGACGAGGAGGTATGTCAACTAGTAGAAATTGCAAATCCCTCAAAGCGTGAGCTAGAGAGGGATTTTTTGGTATTGGGTTTTAGGGATTGGGTTGCTAGTTTAAATTTCCTGCTTTCTCAACAACTTGTTTCAACTCTTCAAAGGTGATACTACCGCCTTTATCTCCATACATCGCTAGCAATTCCTGGGGGCTACTAACACCTGTTTCTGCTAAAATGATTGCACTTAACCCAGGGCTTAAAAAAAGCTCATTAATCGAGATTTTGCCATCTTGATCGCGATCTAAATTATTAAAAAGAGATTGAAGCTCTTGCTCGGTTGCCATAAGTTTTTATCTGAAGAACGTTTTTCAATTTAATATCTCATTAATATCTGATTAATTTCTCAAAATTAAATAAACTTGTATCTTTAGACGGAAAAACGGCTATCGCTGGGGCTTAAATTGGGTGATTGCTCTATTACTAATGGGTGAGGCGACAGCAAATTGTACTAGTAATATCGGGCGAGGTTGTGTATGTGCCAGATGGTTAGGCTGTGGCATTGCAGAAGATGATGCGGCGGTTGTCAACAGAACGTCACCGACGAACGGCGGCGCGCTCTGTTGACATCTGGGCATCGGCCTTAACTTGACACCAATGGACGATACCCACCCCGAAACAATTAAGATTCCAATGCCTTAGCAGTCTTCATCCTATCCAACTTGAGAATCAACACACCCAAAGGTGGCAGACATAAATCAAGGGAGTAAGGATGACTGTGCAATGACCAATCATCTGTCCACTTACCGCCTAAATTGCCCATATTGCTACCGCCGTAGGGACGAGCATCACTATTAAACAACTCAGTATAAAATCCCTTTTCTGGTACACCGATGCGGTAGTGAGAATGGGGTTGGGGTGTAAAGTTACAAACTACGACAACGAAGTCATCAGATTCTTTATCGCGGCGCATAAAGGAAACAACACTGTGGCGGTTATCGCTACAATCAATCCACTCAAACCCATCCTGAGCAAAATCTTGGGTATATAAAGCAGGTTCAGAACGGTACAGTTGGTTAACATCTTGGAAAAACTGTTTTAACTGTTGGTGGTCTTCATACTGCAATAATTGCCACTCTAAGTCTGCCCAGACGTTCCACTCACTCCACTGTCCAATCTCCATGCTCATAAACATGGTTTTCTTGCCTGGGTGGGCGAACATGTAGCTAAATAAACAACGCACATTAGCTAACTTTTGCCATCTATCCCCTGGCATTTTGCCGATGATGTTGCTCTTGCCATGCACTACTTCGTCATGAGACAACGCCAGCATGAAGTTTTCACTGTGGTTGTACCACATACTAAAGGTGATGTTATTTTGATGGAACTGGCGGAACCAAGGGTCCATGCTGAAGTAATCCAGCATATCGTGCATCCAGCCCATATTCCACTTCAAGTTAAAGCCCAGTCCACCTGTATAGGTAGGCCAAGATACCATCGGCCAAGAAGTAGATTCTTCGGCAATTGAGAGAATACCAGGGAAATAACTGAAGATAATGTGATTTACCTGACGGAGAAACTCTGCTGCTTCTAAGTTTTCTCTACCACCGTACTGGTTAGGTAGCCATTCTCCTGGTTTACGACAATAGTCCAAGTAAAGCATGGAAGCCACAGCATCAACCCGAATTCCATCGATGTGATACTTATCAAACCAGAAGAGGGCATTTGCCACCAAGAAATTTCTGACTTCATGGCGATTGTAGTTGAATACTAATGTCCCCCATTCTTTATGTTCACCTTTGCGGGGGTCAGAGTGTTCGTAAAGATGACTACCATCGAAGAAAGCTAAACCATGTCCATCCTTAGGAAAGTGACCAGGAACCCAATCCACAATTACGCCGATGTCGTTTTGGTGACATTTGTCAACAAAATACATGAAATCTTCGGCGGTACCAAAACGGGAAGTAGGAGCATAGTACCCTGTTACTTGATAACCCCAAGACCCATCAAAGGGATGCTCGGCAATGGGTAACAATTCTAAATGGGTGTATCCTAGTTCTTTGACGTAGGGAATCAGCCTATCTGCTAATTCTCTGTAGGTAAGAAAGCGTGCGCCTGGTTTGAGTTCCGAAACGATAACTACAGGTTCTGTTTCACCGTTAGGCAATTTAGCTGGTTCTGAACTAGAACCATGTAACCAAGAGCCTAAATGCACTTCGTAGACTGATACAGGTTGGGTGAGGGGGTCAGTGTGACGGCGTTTTTCCATCCACTCTTCGTCATCCCAACTGTAAGTATTTAAATCGGTAACAATGGATGCCGTTTTGGGACGAGGTTCCTGCTGGAAACCGTAGGGGTCGGATTTTTCGTAAATATGTCCTTCAAAATTTTTGATTTCATATTTGTAATGTTCTCCAACCCCGATTTCGGGAATAAATAATTCCCAAACTCCAGTAGGCCCTTTCCGCATTTGGTGTTTACGACCGTCCCAGAGGTTGAAATCTCCCAGTAACGAAACATTACGGGCATTAGGCGCCCAAACAGCAAAATAGACGCCCTTGACACCATCTATCTCTGTAGGGTGCGCTCCCAGTTTTTCGTATATGCGGTGATGGTTACCTTCAGAAAATAAATGTAAGTCAAAGTCTGTCAACCGGGGAGAACGGAAGGCATAAGGGTCATAAGTGACACGCTCATGCTCACCTTCTTTAATCTTTAATTGGTAATTTGTCAGTTCTGCTACTTCAATGGTGCATTCAAAAAAGTGAGGATCATGTACCGTCTGCATTTGGTATTCCTGACGTTGTTCAGGAAGAACTACCCATGCGGCACTCGCATTTGGTAGGTAGGCTCGCACAGCCCAGACATTTTTACCATTTTGTTCGATGGGGTGAGAACCTAGTATTTCAAAGGGATCATGATGCTGATTCCAAACTATACGGTTAACCTGTTCAGGGGCAATCGTGGTCATGGACATGAAGCTACCTACGTATAATAAAGTGATTGAGTAAATCTACTGTTCTAATATCTATATATATTCTTTACATTTATTTGCAATTTTGTCGCCACCGTTATCGTACATCAGAATGAGGCAACAGTATTTTTGGGGATTAGGGATTGGGGATTGGTGAAGAGTAATTATTGTTAAATATCTAGAAATGGGAAAATTTGCAGTAAAGCTCTACGCAAACGTATGAGGTAAAGAGTTTGTCTGACCTCAGCACTGAGTTTGGGTGGAGGACTCACTTGTAGTTGCTCTTGTAATTGTGCGTATTCAGCAGCATTTAGAGGTTTGCCATCCACAGGCGATCGCGCGTCTATAATAATTTCTGTCCGCAATATTTCTTCTGGTATATCCTCTGGCGGTGGTAATGCCATTACAGGTTTCCCCCAATGACCCAACAACCACACCAAAACACTAGTACTGATACTCAAAACCCCAAATAAAAATATTTTTTTTCTCTTTCCCATTCCCTACTCCCTACTCCCTACTCCCCACTCTTTCACTCAACCCCGGCGGTAATGGTTCATTACACAGTTGATGAATGTGCATAATGCGTTCAAATAACCAGGGATAACCCTTACGGTAGTGGGGTATGAGTGCTAAAGGACTCATCAAGGCAGCTGCGGCAATATCGGCTACACTCAACCTGTCACCTACCAAATAGTCACTTCTTTGCCAGCGAATAGATAACTCTTCTAAGGCAATTGTCAGTCTATTGGTAGCTAGTTTTACACTAGCATCGTTGATTCCATATTGTTTTCTCACTACTTTGATTACCATCTGGCTAGATAGTGAGGGGTCGATTTGCTTACCTTCTCCAGCACGAAACTGATAATACACAAACCTGGTGGCTGTACCAATGCTTTCATCCAACCAATCTTCTAGCATCAAGGCTTCTGTCTGCTGTTCATGGTTGGGTAAAAAAAACGATGGTGCTTTTTGGTAAGTTTCTAAATATTTTAAAACTTGTGTGGAATCAGCGATCGCTTGCGGTTGTCCGTCTATTTGCGGTAGCAACACTGGCAGAGTCTTTAAACCAGTTAATGGCTTAACTCGCAGAATATGCAACCCAGGAGTTAAATTTTCCTTTTGATAATCAATTTGCTTGTAACCTAGCCCTAGGCGGGCTTTACGACAATAATGCGAGGTACTAAATTGCAGTAGCAACATACAGCTACTTTAGCAGATTAGCTAAAAAACACGTTGACAAAATTCTTCCTACAAAAATTTGGCAATGCCAAGCAAATCTACCTCAATCGTTTTCTCACCATAAAAAAAACTATAGATAATGCTCAATAGCAGTTGCCAGTAACTTAGTTGTCATATTTTTAGTAATTTATTACATACTTAGTATTAAGTATGTAAAGTTATTTACTTACAACAGAAAGTTAAATTTTCTAGATTTTACTTGACTTCAAAACAACATTTTTTAGAGAACAGTTGACCGCTACAGGAATTTTTCTCAGAAAAGTGGTTATGTATTCGCCCAAAACTAATGATTGTCAGTTGTGTAGTGAGCAGCACTATCACTAACCTGTTTTGGGCGCCGTCTCTAAGATGACATTTTATTTATGGTGTAGCTGGTGTGGGAGCAGGGGTAACACCGTCAGTAGGCTCACCAGGAGCGGGGGTAACTGCGGGTGGGGTACCTGCTGGGTCGTCAGTGCCAGTTTCACAAGCTCCAAGAACCGCAGCTAAACTCAACATTAAAGCAAAACCAAAGATTTTTGTTTTCATAATTAACTCCTCTTTCACCAATTTTGGCAATAAAAAAATTTCGCCTGTTGAATAAGATAACCTATTTGTTGCTGATTTTTAAGATGTCTGGATATTACATTTTTCAAAGCCATACTTTCGGCTGATTTCTTAGGGTGTAGTTATTATGCAGTAAGCCGATTATTTTCTTTGGATGAGGAGTATAGTGACTTGATGAGCAGGTGTACTTTACCACATTTGATAACAAACAAGGATGTCATGGTGTTGAGGACTTGCTCCTTACTGCCTTGTCTTGCCATACTTTAGATGCAATATTGCTACTTATCTAGTTGACGCCATGATTTGGTGCAGTTACCTCATTACAGGGGTATGGGGTGTTAAGTGTGCTGATGACGCAGAACACAATTTTCGCCCTAACTAAAGCAGGTCAACGATCTAAAACACAATATTTTTAATTTCCGAAAATTTATGACTGCTGTTCGTAAATCGGCTGTTTCCCCGAAAGGTAATTGGTTCCGACGAAATTCTACCCCATCTGTAGAAAAGCAGCGCTCCCTGCGTTTGAGTGAATCTACAGTAGCAGATCAATCTCCGCCAGTACCCACGCTCAAAAAACGGCGTTCTTCACTATCTACTACTAAAGTACAAGAGTTAGCTAAACAACCAATCTCACCCGTTAAAGAGTCTGTAATGGCTGCACAGGTCAGACCACAGTCGGGCTTCTTAAACGTGCCTGTAGTGCCAAATTCTGGAGCGGCACCTTTTTGGTTACTGCGGTTGTATACTTCACATCGTTATTCTTCAATTGTGGCGTTTTTGTTGGTGAACGCAACTTTGGTTGTTTATGGTTTGACTGTATATTCCCAAGATTTGTGGGGACAGGGGTATCGTAAACTACAAGATTTCCAACTTTATGAGCGACAGTTAACCACAACCAATGCCACCTTGAAAAATCAAATGGCGGAGGAAGCAGAAAAGCAAACATCAGGTCTTGTATCGCCAACACCAGCCCGGACACTTTTCTTACCTACGTCCCCTCCATCTGCTAGTTCTTTGCCAACCCCTGCCACAATGCCAAATCTAGCAACGCCGCAGCAAACTTCCTCGCCACTGGGGTATTAAGGGTTAATCCAAAATCCTAAATTCCCATTTAAAAATTGGCACGGTCAATATAACTAAGCCATTTGATACTGAGCAGGTCAATGCAAAAGTCACCAAGTAGATTAAAATTCAGAAATTTTCGGAATCCGTCGTTGAAAAAACGCCAAAAATCATCTAAACGAGGATTTATGGCTAGGTTTAGCGCTCATACTCCAGACCAGATCCAAAGCACTAAATCCCGCTTGTTCGTGGTATGGGGCATATTAATGGCTGCTAGTTTGGGATTGGCTATTAATTTATATCAACTACAAATTATCCAGGGGCCAAAGTTGACCCAGAAGGCGCGCAATCAGCAAATGGTGAATCTACGGCCTTTTGTTCCGCGTCGCCTGGTGGTAGACCGCAGCAATGATGTGTTGGCTGTTGACCGTCCTGTTTATATTTTGTATGCCCATCCCAAGTTGTTTAGTCAGTCTAATGAAAAAATAGCAGAACGCTTGGCCCCCATACTGGATAAAACTTCTGCTGATTTGGTGAAAACTTTTCAAAGCCAAAAAAGTGGCATTACATTGGCTTCTTCCCTACCGGAAGTAGTTGCCGATCGCATTAGATCTTTGCGCTTAAATGGCTTGGAGTTGACTCAAAAATACTCTCGATTTTACCCACAACAGGATTTGGTTGCTGATGTAGTGGGCTATGTGAATATTGACCGTCGTGGTCAGGCTGGTGTGGAATATAGTCAAGAGAAATTATTAGAACGTTCTGTGCAGACGGTGCGATTAAGTCGTTCAGGAAACGGGCGACTACTACCAAATCATGCACCCGAAGGATTCTTAAATTTTGATGACTTGCGATTGCAATTGACTATTGATAGTCGTTTGCAAAGGGCTGCCCGTACTGCTCTCAAAGACCAAATGGACAAGTTTCAGGCTAAACGGGGGGCGGTAATTGTCATGGATGCCTTGGATGGTTCTTTACTGGCTTTGGTGTCTTATCCCACCTATAACCCCAATGAATATTCCAAATCTGATGTTTCTTTATTTAGAAACTGGACAGTGGCGGATCTTTATGAGCCGGGATCAACTTTTAAGCCGTTGAATGTGGCGATCGCTCTGGAAAATGGCGCCATTAAACCAGATGATGTGTTTAATGATCCTGGTTCGATTCGCATCGGTAGTCACACCATCAGAAATGCTCAACGCAATAGTTATGGGAACATCAATATTGCTCAAATTCTCCAAACTTCCAGCAATATTGGCATGGTGCGGATCATTCAACAAATGAAGCCCTCTGTTTATTACAATTGGCTAGAACGCTTGGGATTAGGGCAAACTATAGAGACAGATTTGCCGTTTGAAGTTCGTGGACAGTTTAAAGGTCAAACAAAATTTCTCGGTTCACCCATTGAAGCCGCGACTACCTCTTTTGGGCAAGGTTTCTCTTTGACACCGTTACAGTTG
Source organism: Anabaena sp. CCY 9613 (assembly GCF_963920895.1). Lineage (NCBI taxonomy): Bacteria > Bacillati > Cyanobacteriota > Cyanophyceae > Nostocales > Nostocaceae > Anabaena > Anabaena sp. CCY 9613. The sequence goes on along the minus strand of NZ_CAWUDE010000015.1, from coordinate 40,168 downwards.
GTGCAAATGCACGCAGCTTTAGCTAATGGGGGTAAATTGGTCACACCCCACGTAGTCCAAGGACTGGTGGATACCAATGGGCAGATGCATTATGCACCAGAACGCCCCACACCACGCCAAATTTTTTCCCCAGCGACAGCCCAAACTGTGGTGGAAATGATGGAAACTGTGGTTTCAAAAGGCACTGGTAAGCCTGCACAAATTCCGGGTTATCGCATTGGTGGTAAAACAGGTACAGCGCAAAAAGCTAGTCCTAATGGTGGCTATATTGCCAATGCTAGAATTACTAGCTTCGTGAGTATTTTACCAGTAGAGTCTCCCCGCTATGTCGTTTTGGCAGTAGCAGATGAGCCTAAAGGAGCCAATGCGTATGGTTCTACGGTGGCTGCACCAGTTGTGAAAGCGGTGATGGAAGCGTTGATTCCCATTGAACGTATTTCACCAAGTCAGGGGAGTGGGGAGTAGGGAGTGGGGAGCAAGGGGGAAAGACCTCTGCCTCTCTGGTGAGCTTTTTTAATTGGCAGTTTCTGGAGTAATTTGCATCCGAACTATACGACTAGAATTTCTGAATATACGAACCAAGATAAATGTAAAATACTTGAGCCAAAATGGTTTTAAGCGGTGAGGATAGCGGGCAAAATTATCTTGATAATAATCGATATCTAAAACTTTAATTCCTAATCCCCAGGTTTCTAATTCTGTAATTTTCTTAATTCCCCATTTAAATTCAGCATTGGTTTTCGAGACTGTATCATGACCCTTGGTATTTTTGGCAAATGCTGGACTGACAACATCGATAATTATTTCTACATTGTGCAAGCGATCGCCTATTTGTTTGAACAAATTTTGATGTTGTTCTTTGGTCAAATACATCGATACTCCTTCCGCAATTATCAACATAGGTTGTCCAGGAAATCGCTCAACTTCATCCATCCAATTAACATCAAATATGGATTTAGCAATAAATTTGTATCTGTCTGTTTCTGATATTAGTTTATGCCGCAGTTCAATTACTTCGGGAAAATCAATTTCATACCAATTAATTGTGCCATTGTCTACTCGAAAAAACCTAGTACAAAGTCCTGAGCCTAAATTAACTATTACAGCGTTGGGATGATTTTTAATAAAATTAATTACAGCTTTATCAAAGCTTTTGGCTCTAATTGCACTTCCTAATAAAGAAGCCCATCCTGAAATGAATTTTGTAAAATCGTAATCAATTTTTTCTACTATCTCCACAGCTTTTTCATCTTTAATTACACCATCATCTCGATTGGTTTCTAAATACCGAGCATACAGGGTTATCATCAAAGTCTCTGCCACACCAGTAATTTTTGCTGTAGATTCTTGATTGACAAAAGCCATTTTTATCTCCAGAATGGTTGCTATTTATTCCTGATAACTTTGCTTAATTGCTGCTGCAATTGAACCTGTTTTTTTGTAAGTTGCAATTAGTTCATGTGATTTGGTTTTGCGGGTTGCCAACATATCTTTTAATGGCATTAACAAATCAACATCTGGGTCATCGTGTAGAGCAATTTCTGCTACTTCTATAAGTTGCGTAGCATCAGTAAAAATGTCTGCATTATCAAAGCCTTGCTGGGCAGAAATTTGGTGCAAGTTTGCATCAGGTATGATGGCTCTTCCTGGCAAAGTTTTATCTAAAATTAGACCTTTTAATAAAGCTAACAAAGCTCCATAAATAAAAAAATCATCACAAGTATCACAAGCTTTAAATTCAATGCGTCCTACTTCTGCGGGAATTCGGGCAATTTTTGTTAATGAAGGTACGCTATTAATTAGTTGTTCCTGTTTCTCAACAAATACTAGTGCGGCTGATCTTTTTCCAGTTCTCACAAAAGTGCGTACTGATAGACCTGGCCATAAATCCCCATTATAAAAAGGAGAACTATAACTAAAAGGCACGATATAGGGGCTGTAATAAGTTAACTTTTTACCAATATCAATTACATTTTCAATTGGTAAATCTGCCACGGAAATATTTAAATCTGGGCCATAAGTAACCATGTAAATATTAGCCGTGCGTTCATCTGGGTAAGTCTGTAGCTGCTGGAGTTCATATTCATTTAAAGGAGGTTGTGGTTCAAAGACAGTTTTGTAGGGATTAAAACTTGTCAAAACTGGTGAAAAACCGTAGTTAAAAGCAACCTCACGCAGCAAGCGAAAACTTTCTGATAATTCAGTTAAAGCACCTTGAATATCAGAATGTATAGTGGTTCTAATTTCAATGCCTTTGGGTAAACAGTCTATAACTTTGTCAGAATCAGCAAAGCGTTCAAACCCCTCAATGTACCATCTCTTTTGTCTAATACCAGCATCGCCGACGCGTAGTTGAGAGTAATCTTCGGGGTATGTGGGTAGCTTTTCTACAATTTGGTTAAAATCAGCAAACTTAGTCTGGGAAAAATCAGCAAACTTTCCTTCCCGGTTCAGGAAAGCGACTTCATGCTCGATACCAAAACAAAACTTCATGTATACTTAATTACAATTGCTTAATTTGATTAAAGTAGGACTAGCGCTACAAGAGATGCAAATAGCATACTATATGAGATAGTTTCTCATTAATTAATCTATCAGAGTCAAAATCAGTTGCACCAAAAATTTCTGTTAAATTGGCAGATTGAAAGTCTACCGTGTAGCTAGAAGTTAGCAATTTTGGCACTAATCGTGTTAATTGTCAGAGATGGAGGTTAAATTAAATTTTCCTGACAAACTCCACAACGACACAATAATTTTTAGTTTAACTATAAAAATTCTCAAGATAATTTGAGATACTTACTAAAGTTACACTCACAGGTAAGGGTGGCTTTGACTACTCTCCTAGTTTTAATATAAGTGTGGCGATCGCATGAATTTGACAAGTCGCCATCCTGAAATTGCTAAGGTTGATCAAGGTAAATTTGAGGCGTGAGTATATGACAACTGCCGTTCAATCCCCTTATAGCAACGAACAAATTACCGCGTGGTTACGTGGACTGCTCACCATAGCCTGGGCAGATGGTAAGTTTGATCCCGAAGAACAGGAATTAATTACCACTCTGACCAAAAGTGAATTAGCTCCTAGTCTAGAGTGGGATTCCTTAGGAGTAATTGAACCAGAAGAACTAGCCGCAGTCTTGGGTAAAAAGACACCAGCCGCAGATAATTTTGTGCGTACAGCCGTAATGGTAGCGATCGCCAATGGTACATATTCTCCCAGCGAGGATCAAGTAATGCAACAGTTGTGCGATGCTTTAGGACAGCCAAAAGATATTCTAGAATCTCTACGCTATACTCTAGACGACGAAAGACAGATATCTGCACCCGGAGCAATTTCACAAGATGCACTCTGTCCCCTGCGTGACTGGCTAGACGGACTAGAGATTAAAGACCCCAGAGTTGCCCGTTTTTTGTGCAAAATGATTCCCTCCCAGTGTCCCTTCGAGCGGGACATCACTTTATTTGGACGCAAAATTGTCCACATACCGCCTTTATGTAAAATTAATCCCCTGTATGAACAACTAGTGGGTTTACGTTTTCGCGCCCTTTCTTACCTAGCTGATGAATGTGGTGAAGATATTTCGGCATATATCTAGTTATTGAATATTGGTAGAGTTTGCAGTCTGAAAACAGAAAAAAGTGACAACGTATAATTGACTAAAAACCAGTTATAAATATTACTTTTTACTACTAGTGTCGGTAAACAATTTTGCCAGTTAGTAGTATATTTTTACACCTAAATATTGTTGATTTTCAACGGAGGCTGCTGTATCCACTCCAGAAAGTTGCTCACAAAGGTTGAATAAACTGGTTTACTAGCTTGAGATGAATTAAAATAGCTGCTCAAAGGTTTTGTAAATTGTCGAGGAGATTTGAGTATGAAATACAGGCTATGGTTTAATTTAGTTGTAATTTCCACATTAGCTACATCAGTGTTAACTATGTTACCAACACCTGGTGTATCTGCCACAGTCAGGACTACCAATGAAACTCAAGCCTCCTGTGATTTACCAACTGATTTTCAGACTCAAACTTCAGTATTGCCTCACGGAAACCGTGGTATCCTCGTTGCCTATTCAGATGGCTCTGGAGAAGATACTCTCTTCGATTTCAGTGCCGCAGAAAGTGATGCCGCCGTCACCCTATTTGGTTGTGACTGTCCTGCTTGCCTGAATGTACTACGTCAGCTACGCAGTTCACCCATGATGAAAAGTGGTAACGGGCATTGCTGGGACAATATGGAATTTACAGCCTCTCGGCAAAAATTACAGGAAGTCTTGACAAACTTAGAAGTAGAAGAGGCTATTGAGTTAAAGACGCGACTAGACTAATGTGACAGTTTTCAGGCGATCGCTGATAAAATGAAAGACTTACCGCATTAGTGACTACCGTTTGCCTCTGGATAATAAAATCCTCCATAACCGAAAATTATTTTGCATCAGGGAAATTGAACTTGAGTCGTAGTCGATAATTTGCTCAGAGGTCAAATCTAAGTTACTCAAACATAAAATTACATTTGAACATGGGCTGTTTGTAGTTTTTGAGTTGGCGTGTGGAAAACAAGAACTCTACTACATCAGCCTTCTCTCATCTTTCTTTTTGGTAAAGGTATTTTGATCATTGATTAATCAGGAAAGATAATGTCAAGTAGGAGGCCTACTCCCTGTCTCCATAAATATAGGACTTACGCACACTCTACGAATTCTTGGCGTTCTTGGCGTCTACAGCCCTTACGGGCATCGCTGCGCGCGGGCGGTTCGATAAATTAAGCTTTTTGGCAATTTTTGCGTAAGTCCATAAATAAATTTAATTTTTCTCAAATAGCTAAATTATGCAATTTATTGACCAAGCAGTAGTTGAAGTAGAAGCTGGTAAAGGTGGCGATGGTATCGTCGCCTTCCGGCGAGAGAAGTACGTACCAGCAGGCGGCCCCTCCGGCGGAAATGGGGGGCGGGGTGGTTCGGTAATTTTTGTAGTTGATCCTAACCTGCAAACTTTACTAGACTTCAGATACAAACATCTTTTTAAAGCAGATAATGGTGGACGTGGTGGGCCAAATAACTGCACCGGGGCTAATGGTAAGGACTTGATTATCGAAATTCCCTGTGGTACGTCTGTTTATGATGCGAGTACAGGTGCTTTATTATGCGATTTAATTGAGCCTGGGCAACGTTTTCGGGTTGCTGAAGGCGGAAAAGGCGGATTGGGAAATCAGCATTTTTTGAGTAACCGTAACCGCGCCCCAGAATATGCTTTACCTGGATTACCAGGAGACATGAAAGTACTGCGCCTAGAGTTGAAACTTTTGGCCGAAGTCGGGATTATTGGGTTACCAAATGCCGGCAAATCCACACTAATTTCTTCTTTATCCGCCGCACGTCCGAAAATTGCCGATTACCCTTTTACAACTCTCATTCCCAATTTGGGTGTAGTGAGAAAACCCACTGGTGATGGTACAGTTTTTGCGGATATTCCCGGTTTAATCGAAGGCGCTTCTCAAGGTGCGGGTTTAGGATACGATTTCTTACGCCATATTGAACGCACACGAGTTTTATTACATTTACTTGATGCTACAAGTGAAGATGTAATAGGTGATTACAAGACGATTCAGCAAGAATTGCAAGCCTACGGACGAGGTTTAGCAAAGCGCCCGCAAATTGTAGCGTTGAACAAAATTGATGCGGTTGATAGAGAAACAGTAGACTTAGAAGCATTAGCTATGCAACTAAATCATCTTTCTTATTCACCAGTTTTCTTGATTTCAGCAGTTACTCGTACAGGATTAGAGCCTTTATTACAAGAAATTTGGCGAGTGCTTGATGAAACTAATGCTGCTGAAGAACTCGAAGCAGTGAGGTAAAGACTGGTTTTATACTAATTCACCTAGCAGCTATATATTTTGAAGGTTCCAGAGATACTGGAACTTTGCAAAATTGAGCCAAGCAAAAATTTTGCGTTTCTCTTGTTGCAAATTTAGTAAATAGAGTATAGAATAGTAAAGTTGCACCCAAGGGCGGGTGGCGAAATTGGTAGACGCACCACACTCAAAATGTGGCGGCCTTGCGGTCATAGGAGTTCGATTCTCCTCCTGCCCATTTTTAAGTGTATAAGCCGATTTTACATGCATTGTGCATATTAAGGAGGATCTAAGATTATGCAACTCAAAAGATGGGAATCTCCCCGTAGAGAAGGGAGAAATGATAAAGGCCGAGGTGGTTCAGCTAGAAAACGACAACTCAAAAAGCAAAGACAGATGCTGCGACAACAACTAAAAGAATCGAACAAAACAAATAACAGCAAAAATAATCGCCAGGGGGAAGAAAAAATCTTCTCCCTTTTTTTTTATCCATTTTGGACACACAACTCACAAATTCTCTAGCTTTTTGGCGAAAAATCCCTCCTATCTCAGCCGCGTCTCAACCATTTTTTAGCTACACCATATTGCATTCAGAAAAATTTGACTCATTTTCAATAAGTTATCCCCATAGTAAAAGGTAAAGTCTTTCACTAAAAATGATACAAAATATTTTGTATTAATTGTTACATTTTTAACATATTCTCAATATTTTTTGAAAGTATTTTTACTGAATAGCCATATAACGTTTTATTTAGAGTAGGATTACCGAAATTATTTAAAATAAATGTCATTTGTCTTCTTTGAGTAAAGGCTTGGAAATCGAATTTCCAATTCTCTATCTAGACGTTTTTTAGCCTCCTCTTAAAACCAAAAAGCCTGATAAATAAAGGGTTTCTGCTTAAATATTATATCTAGCGAAACTCTGTAAGGCTCAAATAAAGTGGTTAAAAATTTGGTAGTTATACTATCTATATTTTGGTAGCATAATGAAAATTAATATTTTCTAATCAATAAGATTACGTAAAAAATTCTGGTACAATTGTGAATATTTCGTAAATTAATCTATGTAAAAATATAAATTAAATATAAAGTTTACCCTCTAATATGTAAAAAGTGTGAACTTGCACAGTAATATAATATACGTTTACTGAAAGTTCCATAATTGTAGGTAAACAGTAAGATTACTGATGAAACAGTTTAATATTCATGTGTTTACGTTTGAGGATGTTATAAAGCTAAAAAAAGAATCGAGGAAGCTTGTTGATTCATTGCTCGATTTTAGGACTACCTTAGGTAATGTCTAGTTTTTATTCTTGACACGAGGAGTGATTTATGGTAGGAGGAAGCTTTCTGCCTACTCAAAAGGTGCTTGATTTCCCTATTACTGCCTTGCGCTTTGATGATCAGATACAAACAATCCTGAAGTGGGCGATCGCTCGTGAGAGCAAAGCTGTATGTGTAGCAAATGTACACATGTTGATGGAAGCTCACTGGCACCCAGAATTTGCCAATGTATTACACAATGCAGATCTAGTGACCCCTGATGGGATGCCACTAGTGTGGATGATGCGACAAATGGGAGCGCATTGCCAAGATCGTGTAGCAGGAATGGATTTGTTTTTAGCATTGTGTAAGCGATCGCAGGCACACAACATTAGTGTTTTCTTTGTGGGTTCACAAACCGAAATTCTTTCTCGGATGAGAGAACGTCTTGATGAGGAATTTCCCAAGCTGAAAATAGCAGCAATGGAACCTTTACCTTTTCGTCCTTTGACTGAGACGGAAGACGAAGCTTTAATCAATAAAATTAACTCTAGTGGTGCTGGAGTAGTATTTGTATCCCTAGGGTGTCCCAAGCAAGAAAATTGGATATCTCAGCATCAGGATAAAATTCAGGCAGTGATGATTGGCATAGGCGGCGTTTTCCCTGTTTATGCAGGGATTCAAAAGCGGGCACCACGCTTAGTTCGAGATCTAGGGCTGGAATGGCTTTATCGCTGGGTTCAAGAGCCACGCCGACTTTGGCGTCGTTATGGGACAACAATTCCACCTTTTCTGTGGTTAGCAACTAAACAGTTGTTGTCTTCAAGTCGTTTTGCCGGAGTTTTTCTAAATGGCACTGGAGATTGATGAGATACTTTAATATTATTTATAAGCAGATTTATATAGAAGTCTAGATGCAAAAAAGGTGCCATCCAAAACTTATAGATCTTCAGTACATAATCTGCTAGTTTTCTTGGTTAAATCCTCAAGCTCTTTCATAGTAAATTTTGTATGTATATAAGAGAGTTTATTGATTTGACCATGAAAATAATTTATTTCTCCCTGGATAAAAATTTGGTTTAAATAAACTTAACATTAGGCATATTACACACTGAAGAAAACAAATTATTTGGTTTAAGTAATTTGGTAGTAAGCACTTGATACCTAAATAAAGTAGAAAGCAAAAGTAAAGATGTCTAATATAAAAGTTGAATCTTTTACATCTAATAGTCTTTCACACTATAGAACCCAACATCTATTTGAACGAGTTGGAGAAATTACGACTTTAGAAGAACTCAATGAATACTGTGATTGGGCAAAACAAAACAAAGTAGATATTTATATTATAGGTAACGGCTCTAATACGCTATTTGCAAGCAAGAATGTTCAAACATTAGTACTGAAAAATAAACTACCTAAATATATTAATTCTCTATCTGAGCAGAGAATAGAAGTATCTTCTTCAGTTTCACTGATGGAAGTACTCAAATACTGTTATCAAAATTCATTAGATTCATTTTATTATCTTGCATCCGTACCAGCTACTATTGGAGGAGCGTTAGCAATGAACGCTGGTCGAGGAAGACAATATGGATGTACAATATACGATTTTGTGGAAAGTGTAACCTTCTTTGAAGATGGATGTATAAAAACACTACAAAATAATCAAATCACACGCAACTATCGAGAAACAATGTTTACTGGGATACACTCAAAGCTGATATTGAGTGCAGTTTTTCAGTTTGAACAAGCAGAATTTAATGAAAACCCCATAAACTTAAGACAAACTTGGGCTAAAGAACATCAAGATAACAAAGCACCTAACTGTGGCTCGGTATTTAAAATGGCTAATTTTAAAATACTCAAAATACTCAGGGGGGTTTCTTGTGGTAAGGCGATGTTTTCTGATAAAACAACTAACTGGATACTAAACAAATCACAAAGTCATATTTCAATACTTATCTTAATTAAAATAGCTAAAACCTTGCATTTTATAACTAGGCAAAAAATAGCTGTTGAACTAATTCAAGTAAAATAGATAATTGGGATTCAAAAAATAACTCTTAAAAATACAATATTAATTTTATATATCAAAATAAATAATTTGATTAATATTTATTTGATTTGCAACATTCGATCCCAAACTGTAAATCTTTTAATTGGTTATATTTAATATAATGGAATATCCTGAAAAATTATCAAATTTACGACAAAAGGCAGTTAAAGGCTTAGCTTGGTCTGCTATTGAAAATTGGGGAAGGCAAGCAGTCTCTTTAGTGGTTTTCTTTATCTTAGCTCGTCTACTTAATCCAGAAACTTTTGGATTAATTGCTTTAGCATCAGTTTTTATTGCATTTGTGGAGCTTTTTCTTGATCAAGGATTATCTAGAGCAATTGTCCAGCGTCAAGAAGTGGAGTCAGAACATTTAGATACTGCATTTTGGACAACGTTAGGAATTAGTCTATTTTTGACATCTTTAAGCATAGCTTGTGCTGGATTAGCTGCTGACTTCTTCAAGCAATCGGAGTTAACAAGAATTATTCATTACTTATCTATAACTTTTATATTTAGTGGGTTGAGCAGCGTACAGCAAGCTATTCTTGAACGTCAGCTTGCTTTCAAAAGTTTAGCCATACGTTCACTAATCGCAGTTTTCGTCAGTGGGATAGTGGGTGTAGTGATGGCTTTTCTAGATTTCGGAGTTTGGAGTCTTGTGGGCCAACAACTAACTAATGGTTTAATGCAGGTATTAGTTTTGTGGCGAGTTAGCAATTGGCGACCCGGGTTTAGATTTTCAACCATACATGCCAAAGAACTGTTTAACTTTGGAATTAATGTTTCTGCATTTAATATAATTAACTTTTTTAACCGCCGCTCAGATGACTTACTTATTGGCTACTTTCTTGGACCAGTGGCATTAGGTTATTATGCAGTTGCTTACAAATTGCTATTAGTAATGACACAAGTTTTAATTAGTACAGCAACAAAAGTCACATTCCCCATATTTTCTAGATTGCAGGGTGAACCCGAAAGATTAATAAATGCTTTCTATAATGCTACTCAGTTTGCAAGTATCATTGCTTTTCCCATGTTTCTCGGTGTAACCGTATTAGCACCAGAATTAGTAAAAATATTGTTTGGTGAGCAATGGAATCAAAGCATTCCAGTAATGCAAATCTTATCTTTAATTGGTCCAGTTCACCTAATTCTTTACTATAACAGTTCTGTAATTATGGCTTTGGGAAAACCTGCGTGGAGGCTGTGGATACAAGTAATCAATACCGTTACCAATGTCATAAGTTTTGTTGCGGTAGTCCAATGGGGTATTGTCGCTGTCGCATCTGCTTATGTAATTCGTGCTTACTTACTATCTCCTATTTCATTAATAGCTATTAGCAAACTAGCTCATATTAATTTAATGAAATATTTACGTTTATATGTAGTACCTTTAGTAGCATCATTTGTAATGATTAGTTCTATGTTAGGAATTAAATTTGTATTAAAAGATTTTATTGAAATAAGGTTATTAACAGCTATTGCGGTATTACTGGGTATCTCTATTTATATTTTTACTATTTCGATAATATCACCCAAGCTTTTCAAATCAGTACTGGCTTTAGCTGAAAATATAAAGTTAAAGACAGAAAAAAAAGTATAATTTTTTAAATAAATATTTCACGGAGAAGAACTATGAAAATTGGAATTATAACTTTTCACCACATAGATAATTACGGAGCAACACTGCAAGCTTATGGTTTATGGAGTTTCCTTAAAAATCAAGGATATGATGTTGAAATTATAGATTATCGCCCTTATAAAGCCATAAGATATTACACCAGATCATTAACTCCAATTAATAAAAAGCTTAGATTTAATCTCGAAGCCTTTGCCAATATTGCAAGAGCATGGAAAATGAGGCGATTTTTAATTTCTAATATGAAATTGAGTGCTAAAAAACTCTATTCAAAAAAAGGGTTACATTATTTTAGCAAAAAATATGATGTTGTAATCTGTGGTAGTGACCAAATATGGTGCTTGGATTCTTTCAGAGGATTTGATTCATCTTTCTTTTTAGATTTTGTGAGCAATCAAACTACTTGTAAGATAAGTTATGCAGCTAGTTTTGGAAATACAACTACATTAGGTAATCAAACAGAAGAAATAAATCAATTAATTAATCAATTTCAAACTATTTTAGTTCGTGATACTAATAGTCAAAAAATTATTATCAATGAGTGTCACACAGAAGCTATAAAAGTACTCGATCCGACTTTTTTAATTAATTATGACGCTATTAAAAAGACTCCACCAATTAGAGATAACTACCTTTTAATATATAATCAAACTGAATTAAGTCAAAGAGAAGCAGATTTTGTAAAATCTGTAGCCCAATCTAAAAACTTAATAATAGTCTCTGTTGGTAAATATAATAGCCTAGCAAAAGTCAACTTGATACATGCTAGTCCTCAAGAATGGATTGGTTTATATGCACAAGCATCTTATGTCGTCACGAATACTTACCACGGGACTATATTTTCTATTATTTTTCAAAAACCCTTTACTGTATTTGTTAACACTAAAAAAATGTACAAAGTAAGTGATCTACTGAAAGAATTAGGATTAGAAAACAGAAGATTTTCAAAAGAGGTAAGAGACAAATTAGTAAATGATCAGATATTTAATATTGACTATGATTTAGAAGTTATTGAATCAAAAATAGCAGAATCAAAAAAATGCTTAATGGAAGCAATTACACAAGCAAAAAAAAATAATATTAATAATGATAATGAAAATGGAACCAAAAGATAAAATTCAAGAAAGTTTTGCCATTTCAAAAGCATAATAGTTGTTTAATTTGTCCGGAAAATTGATTTAGTTTTATATTGAATAGGTAAGAGTATAAATTATGAATCATTATCCCAATTATTTTATTTCGGTAATCATCCCAGTTTTTAATGACTCGAGAAAATTAATATTATGTTTAGAGGCACTAGAGAATCAAATTTATCCTAAGCATCTGTATGAAGTTATTGTTGTAGATAATGCTTCAGAGGAGGATATTAAGAGTATAACTGTTAAATTTAAACAAACTAAATTTTGTTATGAAAGTCAGCCTGGCTCTTATGCCGCTCGTAACCAAGGAATTTCCACAGCAAAAGGAGAAATACTTGCCTTTACCGATTCAGATTGTATTCCTGCATTAGATTGGATAGAAAAAGGTGTCAAACATCTAATTAGCACTCCTAATTGTGGATTAGTTGCTGGGAGGATAGACCTTTTTTTTCAAAATCCAGATAAGCCAACATCTGTAGAAATATTTGAAAAAATTGAACTAAATTTTCCCCAGAAAGAAAAACTGGAGGAACTACACTATGGTATGACTGCAAATATTTTTACTTTTAGACATATTTTTGATAATGTAGGTGATTTTGATAGTACTCTTAAATCAGGTGGCGATCGCGAGTGGGGACAGAGAGTTTTTGCAGCAGGTTATGAGCAGGTATATGCTGATGATGCTTGTGTAAATCATCCTGCAAGACACTCATTTTCCCAGCTACGAAAACGAGTTGCACGTCTTACTGGTGGAAAATTTGACAGAATGATGAGCCAAAAGCCTTCATTGATGGAAATTTTCCTGGATATAGTAGAAACGTTTAAGCCTCCTTTTAGAAGTTTATATCGTGCTTGGAAAAATAAAGAGTTGACAAGCAATCAACAAAAGATTCAATTAATTTTAGTCATGTTTTTTGCAAGATACATAGTAATATCCGAAAAAATTCGTCTTTATTTGGGTGGAATATCTGCAAGGGGATAGTACTGGTTAATAGCTTGGTCATTATTTCTTTTGCTAGTTAATTTAATCAACGTGTTTCACACTATAATCCTGTACAGACAATGATAAACTTCAATCAATCTGCAACTATTCAAAAATCATCAACGCTGAGTAATACTCCTCTAGTAAGCATAATTATAGGTAACTATAACTATGATCGCTTTGTTGGAAAAGCAATAGATAGTGCGCTCAAACAAACTTATGAAAATGTTGAGGTCATTGTCGTAGATGACGGTTCCCAAGATAAGTCACGAGAAGTCATAACTCAATATGGTAATCAAATAATTCCTATTTTCAAAGAAAATGGTGGACAACCATCTAATTACAATGCCGGGTTTGCCCAAAGTAAAGGAGAAATTATTTGTTTTTTAGATTCGGATGACATATTTGTACCGGAGAAAATAGAAAAAGTAGTTGAAATATTTAAATCATCAGAAGAAATTGGTTGGTGTTTTCATAGTATGCAATTAATTGATGAAAACAACAATTTTTTGCCCGTAACAAATACACCAAATTATAAAACTCGTGCATGTGATTTTCGAACCCTGATTAATGCAGGTAGACTTCCTCCACATGTTCCTCCTTGTTCTGGTCTTTGCTTCCGCAGATCACTTTTAGAGAAAATCCTGCCTATGCCTGCTCCAAAAATAATTACGAACAATGATTATTATGTAAAATTTATGGCAGTGGGATTAAGTAAAGGTTTTATGTTAAGTGATGCATTAACCCTGCAAAAAGTTCACGGTAATAATGCAGCAACCTTAAGAAAAGATAGACAAGATCAAAAAGCCAGAAAATATATGTATACAGGTTTATGGGTAAAACAAGAATTTCCCCAATTTTATAAATTTGCTAATAAATTAATGGCAATTGGTATAGGATTTCAATGGGAATCTGGTAATAAAGATGTGATAAATAAAGAAACTTTTAATAATTATTTATCCTCGGCTTCTAATAGAGAAAAATTAAATATTTATTTGCGAGGAATATATTACTGCTTAAAATCACTTACGGGGCTTTAATAGCGTTTTGCAGTTATGCCTAATCCTAATCTGATTGTATTTACTGGGCGCCTTCTACCTACATCAGAAACCTTTATTCTGTCTCAAGGAGAAAGTTTACATAATTTTACTTCTTATTATTTAGGTGCGCGGTTACTTAAAGAATTAACTCTACCGCCTGAGCGTATGATTGTAATCAATCAGGGTAGTTTGATTGGTTCAGCTAAAGAACTTGTGTTCAAGTTATTCGGCTTGGCACCAAAGCTTTATAAACAAGTCAAGCAGTTGTCTCCTGTTTTAATTCATGCACATTTTGGCGTATGTGGAGCTTTAGCTCTGCCATTGGCGAGGTATTTGCGAATCCCCCTAATTGTCACCTTTCATGGTCTTGATGCCACAATGACTGATGAGTATGCTCAGCATGAATCTATTAGTAGTCGAGTTTACCTCAAGCGTCGAGAAGCGCTCAAACAAGAAACTCGGTTGTTTATTGCTGTGTCTGAGTTTATTAAAGCAGAACTGGTAAAAAAAGGTTTTCCTGCAAATAAGATATTGGTACATTACATCGGTGTAGATACAGAACTATTTAAAGCAGATACTAACGTGAATCGTGAGTCTGTGGTACTGTTCGTTGGTCGCTTAGTTGAAAAAAAAGGCTGTGAATACTTGATTCGAGCAATGGCTGAAGTACAGTCAGTTCTTCCTAATGTAGAATTAGTGGTTATTGGTGATGGTCCTTTGCGTTTAAATTTAGAAGCGCTAGCAGCAAATTTACTTCATCGATACCAATTTTTGGGATTTCAGCCGTCAAATGTTGTCAAAAGTTGGATGAATCGCGCTCGATTACTGGCTGCACCCAGCGTCACTGCTACCCAAGGAGATTCTGAGGGACTACCTATAGTAATTCTCGAAGCTCAAGCTATGGGAACCCCTATTATTAGTACCCTTCATGCAGGTATTCCAGAAGGAGTAATTCATGGAGAAACAGGTTTTTTAGCACCAGAGAGAGATTCAAAACTGCTGGCTGAATATATTGTGCAGTTATTTAAAGATCCAGAAAAATGGTACCAATTTAGTTTAAAAGCGCGGGAAAATATGCAAACCAACTTTGCCAAATCTCAGCAAAACAAAGTTTTAGAAGGAATTTATGAGGCAGTATTAAAAGGTGAACTTTAAGTAGTCAAATAATTCTAATATTAGTAATTCATTTATTCCAATTATCTGACTAGCATTTAGGAAACTTGCTTAATTAGGTAACTTAGATATTTTCCAAATATACAGCGATAAAAAGAATATTGATTAGCAACTACACCTCATAGGTGCTGTCAATGTAAAATTATGAAAACTTAATCTCTAACACATCTCTATGAAAAAATTATTCATGACATTGATTCCAGTAGCAAAGCTTTAGCTTAAAGGTGTTTTAACAAGAGCAATGCGAATTTTAAGTATTCATAACAATTATCAAATCCGTGGCGGTGAAGACGAATCCTGCGAGTCAGAAGAACGCCTGTTACGGGAAATGGGTCATGAAGTTGATGTTTACCAAGAACACAATGAGCGAGTGGCAGCTATTGGTTATGTACCGATGGCACTTAGAACTATATGGTCAACCGAGTCTTACAACATAGTTAAACAAAAACTTAGGCAATCTGACTGCAATCTAGTCCACATCCAGAATTTTTTCCCTTTAATTTCTCCATCTGTTTACTATGCGGCGAAGTCAGAAGGCGTTCCTGTAGTCCAGACCTTAAGAAATTACCGCCTTCTTTGTCCCAATGGCTTATTTTTCCGTGATGGGCAAGTCTGTGAAGATTGTATGGGTAAGTTCGTTCCTTATCCTGGGGTTTTGCATAGTTGCTACCGAGAAAATCGTTCAGCAACTACTGTAGTAGCAACCATGCTAACTGCACACCGTACTATGCGTACTTGGCTGGAAATGGTAGATATTTACATTTGCCTTACTGAGTTTGCGCGGCAGAAATTTATTGCAGGTGGACTACCCGCAGAAAAAATTGTCGTTAAACCTAACTTTGTACATCCAGATCCCGGAAGAGGACAAGGTTCTGGTGGCTATGCACTTTTTGTAGGCAGACTTTCTGTAGAAAAGGGACTAGATACCTTACTTGCTGCTTGGCAACTGTTAGAAGGAAAAGTTCCTTTAAAGATTGTTGGAGATGGCCCTCTTGCTTCTCAAGTAATGGACGCAGTAAAAAAACTACCCCAAGTTGAATGGCTGGGACGTAGACCAATGTCAGAAGTACATAAATTAATGGGAGAAGCAATGTTTGTCGTTTTTCCCTCCAAATGGTATGAAACCTTCGGTCGGGTGGCAGTTGAAGCTTTTGCTAAAGGTACACCCGTAATTGCTGCCAATATTGGAGCGATCGCAGAATTAGTAGAATCTGGCCGTACAGGCTTACATTTCTCTCCTGGAGACCCCAATGACCTAGCTGCCAAAGTGCAATGGGCCATAGCAAATCCATCTGTAATTGCCCAAATGCGTCGAGAAGCACGCGCAGAGTTTGAAGCTAAATATACAGCACAGCAGAACTACAGCCGGATAATGGCTATTTATGAACTGGTTTTTAGTCGCCAGATATCACACATTTAATTTAAGATTTTCAAAAAAGTCAAACTAATAGTTACATTATCAAATAGCTGATAAATCTACTATGCTAAAAGCGTCAATCAAATAATTAGTATTGTCTTTCTGTGTTTTGTTACAGTAGCAGAGACTTAACTCATTGAACAATAAAGTTATTAGGCAAAAAAGAATATGCTAGGAGAGACAAGTATTGCATCTAAAAGTACTACTAAAAAATTTAACTTTGCAGACAAATTCCTAAGCTGGCATAGTTGGGTTCTCCTCGGTTATGCCATTTGTGGTAGGGGATTTTCCTACGTCGGTATTCCTCCTGCTTATATTGGTGAAATTACCCTCCTTTTTGGATTGGTAACTTTAAGTATTAATAAGTCAATTCCTAAAATTCTTAAACTACCTCAAACTTGGTTTTTACTCTTGTTTATGCTGTGGTGTTGCATTAATACCATCCCCTATTTTCCAATATATGGCTTAGACACTATACGTGATGCCGCTTTATGGTACTACTGTTTTTTTGCTTTAATAATCGCAACTTTGCTAGTTGGTAAACCACAGCGTTTTCTGTTTATGGTTTCTCAGTATGAGCGGTTTAGTAAGATTTTTGTTATTCTCATGCCGTTTGTGTGGGCAATTTCAAAAAACGTAACATTGCCTATTGTTCCAGGTTCGAGTATGCAAATCATCACTCTTAAACCTGCTGATACTATGACTCATTTTTCTGCAATTACAGCCTTTTTTATTGGTTCAAATTTACTAAAATTTCAAACTACATTTTTTATATTAACGTTTTTAATCAATTTAGCAGTTGTTGCTATCAATGCAAATCGAGCTGGAATGCTTGCCTTTTTAAATGCCTTTGCTTTAGTTAGTATTAGTAAATATAAAAGTGGCAAAATTTGGAAAATATTAACTATTCTGATATTTATAATTTTGCTAATTTTATTCATGAATCCAGAAATATTTGAACCTATATTTTCAAAAATAGCTAGTATATTTGTTGATAATCAAGAGAGACAAGGAACTAAAAACTATCGTTTAGATTGGTGGAATTATATTATTAACTACACTATTTTTGGAGACTATTTCTGGACTGGGAAAGGATTTGGTATAAATTTGGGAGTTGATTCTGGCTTTGATCCTTTAGGTGATGGTAATGTTCGCAGTCCACACAATGGACACATATCAGTTCTTGCTCGGACTGGTGTACCTGGTCTGGTATTGTGGCTACTGGTGCAACTGAGTTGGGCCGGAACCATACTATTAAAATTTCGCCAAAGCAGAATGAAAGGTCAAACAAAATGGGCTGGGGTCTTTTTGACGCTGCTGGCTTTTTGGATAGCCTCGATGACGGTGACAACATTTGAAGTGATTATTGAAGGGCCCACAGGTGGTATTTGGCTTTGGACAATGTATGGTGTAGGTCTAGCAGCAATAAAACTTCATAAAACTCATCCGGAAATTCTGACATGAATATTCTGATTTCTGCATACGCCTGTGAGCCAGGTCAAGGTTCTGAACCAGGAGTAGGTTGGAATATTGTTCGGGAAGTGAGCAAGTATCATCATGTTTGGGTCTTGACATCAAATTGTCACCGCCCAGGTCTTGAAGCTGAATTAGCACACAACCCATTGCCCAAACTACATTTCGTTTATCTTGACCCCTGTGGTTTGATCATTGATTGGAGTCCCAAAGGAAAACGAACACAAAAGTGGGTTTATTTTCACTACTATTTCTGGCAAATTCAGGCATATTTTGTTAGTAGGTCACTCCACCAAAATATTTGCTTTGATGTCTGTCATCATGTGACCTATGTCAAATACTCTAGTCCTAGCTTTATATCACTTTTGCCAATTCCCTTTATTTGGGGCCCCGTAGGAGGCGCTGAACTAACGCCCAAGGCTTTTGGGCAAAATTTTAGTCTGCGGGGCAAAATTTACGAATTTATGCGAAATATGGCTTGCTGGCTGGGGGAAAATGACCCCTTTGTTCGACTGACGGCGAGACGTAGCATGTTAGCTTGGGCAACAACAAAAGATACTGCTCAAAGACTGCGCCATATGGCTGCAAAAAATGTGCAAATTTTTCCTGAATCTGGTTTATCTGAAGAAGAAATTCAACAACTTGCTCAGTTTACTAATCCTCATACTTCCTCATTTCGGTTTATTAGTATGGCAAGATTGCTGCATTGGAAGGGAATTCATTTAGGAGTGCAAGCCTTTGCTCAAGCAGACTTACCTGATGATACAGAATACTGGATTGTGGGTGATGGCCCAGAACGAAAACGACTGCAAACCTTAGCCTTAGAACTTGGTATTGCTCATCAAGTAAAATTTTGGGGTAGGTTATCAAGGAATGAAACCTTGAGTAAGTTGGGCGAGTGCAATGTACTAATTCACCCCAGTTTACATGATTCTGGTGGATGGGTTTGCTTAGAAGCAATGGCGGCAGGTTGCCCAGTAATTTGCTTAGATTTAGGAGGACCAGGTGTACAGGTGACAGAAGAAACTGGATTTACAATCCCGGCGCATACACCTGAGACAACAGTAAAAGATATTGCTCAAGGAATGTTATTGTTGGCTAAAGACCCAGAATTAAGACTGCGTATGGGTCAAGCTGGACAAAAGAGAGTAAAAGATGTTTTTAGTTGGAAAATGAGAGGACTTTTCCTCTCTACAATTTATCAACAAGTCTGCACCCAGGAATAAATTAAATAAAATTTGTAGTCATGATTTTAGCTCTTAAAATATTGACTGCGATCGCTAAAGTACTCTCTACGAACAATGAGTATATTTAAGGTTTTATTTCACCCTTACTTACTTGTAGAGTATTAATAATTCGGCTTAGAGAAACAAGCATGAAGCTGTTAATTTTACATAACCGCTACCGATTTGCGGGTGGTGAAGATAGGGTAGTTCAGGAAGAGAAAGCTTTATTAGAGGCCAACGGACACGAAGTAATTTTATTAGAAGAACACAATCACACGATAAATAGTATTTGGGATACAGCTGTTACATCTGGAAGGGCTATTTATTCTTTTGCCGCTAAAAAAAGAGTCAAAGCAGAAATAAGTCGCTTTTGTCCAGAAATAGTACATGTGCATAACTTTTTCCCCCTACTTTCTCCGGCTGTCTATGATGCTTGTTATGCGGCTAAAGTGCCTGTTGTCCAAACTTTACACAACTATCGTTTGGCTTGTCCTAAAGCAATGCCGTTTCGAGATGGCAAAATTTGTGAAGATTGCATCGGTTCATTAGTACCTTGGTCTAGTGTATTGCATGGATGCTATCGCCAATCTCATCTGCAAAGCTCGGTTGTAGCAGCAATGACTACCTACCATCGGTTGAGAGGTACTTGGAATGACAAGGTAGATGCTTATATTGTCTTTACACAATTTCAAAAAGAAAAAATGATTCAAGCTGGATTGCCAGCAGCAAAAATTTATATTAAACCAAATTTTATTTTTGATAAAAACTACAATGAACAATACACGAAACGTGATAATTATTTACTCTTTGTTGGTAGATTATCAGAAGAAAAAGGAGCTTCCTTGTTAATTGATGCTTATATTCAGAATGATTTATCTATTCCTTTAAAAATTGTTGGTGATGGTCCTTTGAAGCAAGTTTTGCAGAAAAAAGCTCTGCATACAGGGTATGGAGCTTTGATTGATTTTCTAGGATTTCAGGAAAGAGAAACAGTTTTTCAATTAATGTATAATGCCGATTTTTTAATATTTCCTTCAATTTGGTATGAAGGTTTTCCCTTAACAATCATAGAAGCCTTTGCCTGTGGATTACCTGTGTTAGCTCCCAAATTAGGTAGTATGGCAGAAATTGTAGAAAATGGTGTTAATGGGTTACATTTTCAAGCAGGAGATGCTGTAAGTTTAGCCGCAAAAATAAAATGGGCTATGGATAACCCCGAAAATATAATTTCTATGAAACAGAATGCTCGTCATACCTATGAAAATAAGTATACTTCTAAGACTAATTATCAGCAATTAATGAAAATTTATCAACAAGTTATACAAAATAATGAGTAATCGTAGAGACGTTTCATGAAACGCCTCTATATGATTTAAGGATGAAAAAAGTGGAGAGGTTATCCCCATCTCCTCAGAGAACCTACTTACTCCGCAAAGTAATTAAATCCAAACTTTTTACATTGGGGATGGTAACCTTGCCTTTACGCATAACGGCGTCACCTATATAAACATTATTAATTTTGCTATTTGAGCGATACATTTTCATAGTTTTATCGCTAGCTTGGGTAAGTTCTTCTACAAAAACTGTTACGGAAAAATCTTCTGCTGCATAACCACCTTGGGAGTTCGACCATTTGTAACCGTTAGGCAAGACAAATTCAAATCTATCATCTGTAAAATTACTGACGGCTATTCCCCACGAACCATCTGGATTTTTGGCACTGGCTACAGTAATTCGCGGTTTTTTACCATAAGTCCAAGTCATACTGCCTTCTAAGGAACTGATACTTTTTCTAAATACAGCACCCATATCAAAAGTTTTGCTGAGTTGGAGAAAGTAATAATATTTTTGAAAAATATCATAACGAAATGGGTTGCGGAAATAACGAATCAGTCGTGTTGCATCATCCCTATAATCTGCTGGCGAATTACCAATAAACCATATCCAGTGGGTGACTCTATGGTTCATGTCATTCAGAAAACGAGAAGCAGCAGAAGCAGCATTTAAAGCATCGCCCGGATTCTCTGGGCCATTAGTACTAGCCTCAGTCATCCAATACTCTTTATTTGTACCCTCAATTAAATTAGCAATTGCATTTGTGGCTGCCATGTTATAGGAGTGGGTGGAAATGCCATCCAAAGCTTTCCATGCTTCAGGATCATTTTTTATAGCTCTGATGGCTTGAACAGCTTCTTCGTTACCACTTGCATGTTCTGGGGCAACAATTTTGACATCTTTTAAACCACGATTATCCAGCTCTTTACGGAGATTTTTAATCATAGCTGGCCATTGAGCATTAGAAATCTTGATTTTAGCGGCGTTTGGTTCATTCAATACACCTGTAGCATGAATTTTGATTCCATGTTCATGCTTAATCTTAAATATAAAACTTGCTAAGACTGCGGCATAGTTTTTAATCTGTGAGTCAGCAATTAAGCGCGGTTGAATTGCGGAAGCCATGTAGTTGGGAATGCTTCTGGGAGCAAGTAAAAATTTATTACAACCCTGAGCTAATGAATCAGAAATAAATCCCGATTTGACAAAAGTATCTACAAATTTAGAAGTATCTTCTACACTAGGCTTGGGTGCGTAGTGGGAATGATCAAACCACAATCTCACAATTCTAAATTTTATGTCATTACAAACCAGTTTTTGTAATGTGTTTTTTTCTGATTGTGCCAAGTCTGCATGTCGTAAACCACCATTAATCGTTTGGCTAGCACCAAAACCTTGAAATGTTTGCCTTGCTCCTTGGCGAACTGTGATATTAACAGCAGTATTTGCTAAGGCATTACCTGATGGTGCAGCTAAAAAAACAGAAGTTGTCAGAATTGAACACAAAAGAGCAGTACGTTTATTCATGATTAAAATCCTTGCGGGAACACCTAAATTTGACAATACTTAAAGCTGGAAACTTGGAGAAAGTGTAATTACTCTGTCTGAAAATAATTCTGTAGCCAAAGGGATAAGTGCAATGTGTTTGAGATTAACTCAATAATTTGCTAATTAGTCTGAGAGAAAATACGTAATTGCCATTAATATCAAAACAAAATTGGCAGTAAAGTCCACATTTCACAGATAGTTAAAAATTGTCTATCCTTTATCTGGAAAGTGTTGAAGACGTTAATCTGTTTAGCGACTGACAAAAGCCCTCCGGGCATCTAAGAAACAGCGTTTGCGCTATCGCCCCCATAATATTCACCATCAATCATTAGTTTTTGGCAATTGAAAATCTTGTCATTTAAATACGACTCTGAGGTTTCATGACAAACCAATACACATCTATCCATCCAAGTGATAGGCTAAGAGATTGTTAAACAACCTCAATATCAATCAATGAGAATTTTATAGCTGACCTCCAGATAATTTTGAGGTTGATTGAGTAAATTAGTCATGACAATCATTCCCTTTTGTTATTCCATCAATAAGGGTATGAATAGTTTCTTAATTTCTTGTGCCTCAAACTTGTCGGCTTGTCTACACTATTAAGGCATCATGTAAAAATAAGTTGTACAAATTTAATCTGGAGTAAGCTGTTAACCTTACTTTCCAATTAAAAGTGTTCAAGTTATTTTTGTGCGACTCCTAAGGATAAAAACCAACTGGCAAACACGCTTCTAAATCCAAGAAGGAAATAACTTGTTACTTCTGGCAGTCACCAGAATTGATTGATAAATACCATACTTAACTTTGTCTTGGAGACGTTCCCTAATGTTCAGGTCGAAGAGATACCTTGTCCACAGTGCAGGCGACTTGTAAGTTTGAATGAATAGCCTTTCTCTGACTTGAGTTGTCATGGCTACTAATCCAGGTTCAGCCTCTATTTTTGACAAAATTTCTGTGGGTAAATCTGTCTCCAGTAGATTTTTAGCGAGGATAATGCCCAGCAAAAATCTCTTCCAGCAACCTAATTCTTGAGCTTGCTTGATTAATAAATCCCAATTTATTTCGGGTGTAACACAGATGAGTGCAGCAATATCACTGATTAGGCTTAACTTGTTCCAACGGTCTCTGCAAGCATGGACGCAGAGAAACAACAGATTATCTTCTGGTGATAAATTTATTACTGTTTTACCTGCAACAGTTACCAAGGCATGACGCTGCCACAGCCGTTCATGAGCAATGGGAAAAGATAGATATTTCTGCAAAAGTTGCCAGTGGAGATCTAAATTAACTCCTGTGTGTTTGTGTGTGTAGTTATTATCCTTGCAATATGGAGATTTTAGTCGGGCAACTTCTTGCTCTCGCGTATGGTTGTATGTGTTTTGAAATCCCTGAGTAACCAGCAAATCTCTGGCAATTATGGCATCTTGGGGGCGAACTAAGATGTCAATATCTCCAAACTGCCGCAGTGCGAGATTATTGTAAACTGAGACCGCAAGAATAGGTCCTTTAATGGGAATTACGGTGAGATTGTGGGATTCAAAAAGATTCAGCAGTTTAAGCAGCTCGTTAGTGAGAAACAGGTTGCGTCTAGCATTGGCTTTGAAATAATAGAGCAGCTCTGCCAAAATATCCTGGGGAACTAGCTCAGGACAGATGGTATTGAGATTTTGGTAAAGCAATGGCATGACCTTGTGGAAGGTTGCTGTTTGGATGATATATGTCCAATCAAGGTCTTGCTCAAGCAGGGTTTTGATTTGCTCAGTAGTTGAAGGATCTGGATGAGTACGGACACTGTTTAGAAGTAGCTCAATCTCAAGTCTGTTTTTGATTTCCTGATTTTCACTATGGGGTTGGGTTTTCATCAGAACATTAGACTAAGTTTGCGTACTTTGGCCCAGAACAAAAATGCAGATTTGGCTAATTTGAGATGTTGTTCAGTATCTAGGGAGTTAAAGATGTCATTTCACCCAAGTTAGGCGGTGAAATACTACAATCACAGCAATATTCTATTGAGAGATTTATTTACCTTGTGAAATTACATAAGTACTTGCTGTGAATAGTTAGAAAAGCAGGCTTTTTAACCAAAAAACTCAATTAAATAAGGTTTGCGTGACAATTTATGAGCCTGATTAACGGATTCAATATACCATCAAATAAAAAATCGATCTGCCAATTATAAGAATAAGTGATAAAAATTAGGATTTTTTTTAATATTTTTAATGATTTTTTGCCAGAATTACTCTTATTGATAGTTGTGTAAAGTCAGCAATACTGCTTTAAATGATGCGGCTTACCACTATAGGCATACTCAGGATCAAGACTGGAAAGCTGCAAGAAACATACTTAAGAAAGGATTTTGAGGGGTAACGGGGAAAGTTCATCACCTATAGAGAAATCGACCTCTGCACGTGTGAGGACGAGGAAGTACAAGACTTGAATCTTAGGCTTGGGAGGATGTCAAATTAGTTTGCATTTGGGTTTTCCAGGACTGGGCATAAAGTCCATCTAGGGCTAGTAATTGCCCATGATTTCCCGATTCCACTATCTGACCAGCACGCATCACGTGAATAATATCTGCCTGCATTGCCAGTGTAAACCGATGAGTAATCACAACTGCTGTGCGATCGCTTGCCAATGTGCGAAATCTCTCCAACCAATCGTGTTCTGCCCAGGGGTCCATTGCACTGGTGGGTTCATCTAAGATAATAATTTGGGCGCGGCGAAAAAATGCCCTTGCCAATGCCAAACGTTGCCATTGACCACCACTCAAGTCAGTTCCTTGGGGAAATAACTTGCCTAACATGGTGTTGTAGCCCAAGGGTAATTGGGATATCTTTTCGTGAATACCGGAAGCTTTGGCAGATGTTTCAATTTCTGCTTGATTTGAGGGTGCAGATATGTCACCTAAAGCGATATTTTCACTCGCGGAGGTATAGTAGGGAATGGGGGACTGAAACAAAACGGTAATTAATCGCCGCAGTTGTTGTACAGAAAATTCACGGATATCGATGCCGTCTAATTGTATACTACCAAAGTCAGGGTCATAGAACCGACATAAAAGTTTAATGAGTGTGCTTTTCCCTGCACCGTTATCACCGACGATGGCCACAATTTTACCAGCAGGTAGGGTTAAGTTGAAGTTTTCCAATACAGGTTCTTGAGTGCCAGGATAGCTGAAAGATACTTGGCGGAATTCAATGCCCTGTTGGGGTTTTGCAGGTACAGGGACAGGATTAAGTGGATCTACAATTTTAGGTTGTATCTTTAAAAACTCAAATAAATTACCAATAAACAAGCCATTACGATAAATTTGCCCCAAGTTACTTAAGACAGATTTGACAACACCTTGACCTTGTTTGAATGCTTGAAAAAATAAGGCTAAATCACCTAAATTCAAAATTCCTAACAAGACTTGTCGTCCTATCCAGGCCAAGGCCAGACCAGAAACAATCAGTCCCAACAACCCAGCAATAAAACGTCCTATGGTTTGCTGTTTCAGTAGTTGTAGCTGTTCATTTCTGAGTTTACGGCGCAAATTTTGGTAAGCAGATTGAAAGTAATTACCGAAGTCAAATAATCGCACTTCCGCAGCTGTGGCACTGTTTGTCAGTAGCAGGTCATAATACATCAACCAACGGCGATCTGTGGTGGTTTTTTGTGACCATTGATACTGGACTTTATTTAAATACAGCAGCACACAGAATGCCGGAAAAGCACTGATGGCTAAAACTACAGGTAGCCAAACACCATAAGGCAGTAAAAGTGCTGCGATCGCAATTAAAGTAATACTGTTTTGTAAGAGGCTACCAGTACTTTCTAATAAAGCAAGCGATCGCCCGCTTGCTCCTTCGCGCGCTCGTCCGAGTTGGTCATTATATTCAGAGTATTCATACAAGCCATAATCCACCGCAACTGATTGTTTGTGAATCAAGCTACTAACATAATCTTGTACTAGTTCTGATTGGCCTGTGCGAATCCATTCCGCCGCACTGTTAACCAACTCCGCCAATAGCATAATGCCTACTAATAATCCTACTGGGATGAGAACTGTCTGGATAGTGGCTGCGGAAATACCTGTTCCCGTGACTGCAACTAAAGCATTAACTACTCGCGGAGTCAGAGAAAGACTAGCGGCTGGTAGTAATCCTTGAACTAGTAGTAATACCATCCAGGCTACAGTCCAATGGCGAGATGCTGCCCAAACCAAGCTGAAAGTTTTTAATAAGTGGGAAAATATGGTATTCGTACCGCGTAGTTTGCTAATCAAAACTTTCACAACCTATCAAATTTAATCTATACAGTAGTGAGATTATCTACACTTGCAGCGGCTAGGTCTTCCTCAACTAGCTTGACAAGTTCTGGTAAATCTGCTAGAGAAGGCTTGCGAATGAAGTGACAAAAGCCAACATTTTTCACCAGATCAGTACAAAGTCGGAGATGGGAAGCTTGAAATTCGGGATCTGTAATTAAGGTAATAGCACGTGTATGACGTACTAATTCCACAAAGGCTTGTTGCGTTGGAATTTGAGTAATTTCGTGGCGTTCTCCTTTACCCAGCACATAAATTTTCTGGAGTGGTAGGGGGGTTTGCTGGAAACCTTGAGAAACTTTGTAAGACAATTTTGGTCCATTGGGGAAAATTGGCGACAAGTTGTTAATATCTTCGCCTAGAGAGGTAGCGGCTTCTGGCCACAACTTAAATTGAGGATATGCCGGAAATACCAATGGTTTCCCTGTACCAACTTGAATAGGCATGACATCATCAGTCAAGACATCATAACCCTTAGTGTGAAAGGCTGTAGCTAAAGTTGACTTACCCGAACCTGAACCACCCATAAATGCTACTGCTTGGTTGTTAATTCTGACAGCGCTAGCGTGGAGAACTAACAGTCCTCGCTGCCGTAATAAAACACATAATATTGGCCCTAGTAGTATGGTACGTAATAAACTCTCGTCTACGCCTGGTATGGGATCAATTACTATTTCTTGACCTTGATAAATTAAAAATCCACCAACTTCTGCTACTGTGCCTTGGAAATTGTTCCCAAGATCAAATTCCTTCCCAGTGGTATTATCTAATTTCCCTAACCGCACAATCACATCTGGGTTACCTGCGCTTTCTATTAGTTCAGGTAATAGTATTTCTGAAGCAATGTATAAATTAAAGGCTTTATAAACTTTCATATTTTAAAGTTATTTTATAGATATAAATGTGATTAAATAAGCATTGCTTTTAGAAATTAATTACATATTTTCCTGTGATTTTTAATGAACTGTAGTGGCATGTCAAGGCTAAAATGTTGCATTCAATTTATCTTGTAGGATGGGCGTCTCGCCCGTCCGGTGCAGGCAAGATGCCCGCAATACAAGAGTTATATCATCTATCACACCATTTTAGGCGTGTCAGTCCAGTAGGGTGTGTTATGCCGTAGGCTAACGCACCGCATGATTTAAGATGTTGCTTTGCTATGAATAATTTACATTCATAACAGGTATGGATTTTAGTCATTAATTTAATTTACTGAATTTTTAGAAAAATTATTTGAGGTTGGGTTTGAAATATATTTAACCCAACCTTTTATTGGAGCATTTTCTTCTGTTCAATTGCTACAGAGACAGAAGACAAAAATAGTATCGCTCTGATGATGGCAATTTACTGAGATGATGGATTGCTGTTCTCTATTATTGGCGACCTACTGGTGTTATATCTCCATCAACGGAACCTGTAGCGGCGCCGAACTGCTCACCATTGAAGAAAATGGTATCGGTTGCACTAGAAGCACCGAAGGCCTGTGTGATGGCTTCAACATTACCATGAGTAGACATTTTGGGTGCGTTGTATTGCTTTTTCATGATTGATATCCTCAATTTTTGGTTTTTTAATGGACGTAGTTGTAATTTGAGCTAGCGCTCGCAGAACTTGGACTTACGGTTTGTATTCACCTGCCAAGAATTTGGACTTACGGCTGCACTTGCTTGTAGTCAAGCCACAAAGCTAAAATTACCGCCTGCCAAACGGCCATAATGTCTCCTTTTTGAACTTGGTTTTCGGTTGATAAAAGTCGTTGATAAGCTGCTTGTAGGAAATCTATATCTACGTATTTTTCCAGATTTCCCAGTTTATGAGTCATTACTTATGACAGGATTTCGCGGTTACGGTTGAGTAGTCCATCGTTAAAATTTGGCGTCATATCTGCTTTTCCGCCACGCCATTGAATTTTTTCCGGCAGTATACCAGCTAAAGCCCTTCGCATGACTACTCTTCCCCATCCTTGATCTAACTTTTGCTCAGAAGGCAAGGCCAGGCAAAATTCTACTAATCGTTTATCCATAAATGGATGACGAGCTTCTAAAGAGAACATGGCTGCATATTGATCCGCCTGCTCAAAAGTGTAAGCTAATATACCTTGCGTGAGATTACACCAATGTTCTTCTCTTACCGTTAAGGGTGGTTGAGGATAGGCATTAAACTTGTGAATTCGTTCTTCTAAGTGAATATCCTCAGCAAATTTACTGTTAACTAGGGGTGCTTTTGAGGCAGCAGTCATACAAGTAATCGGTTTTTTTCGTAACCGCCGCCACAGTCGTCGCATTGATTGAGGAATTAAAGGTTTCAACCCAAACTTAATAATTAATACTTGGCGGGGAATCCCGAAATGTTGGTGAATTAGTTGCACAGCTTGAGCAAATTCTACCCACCGGAATTGCTTAATTAAGTCCTGGAGATAAGGCAAACCATAGTTTTGCAATATGCCCAGGGGGGGGAGGTTAAAGTGGACAGAAACAGTTTTTAATTCTGATATTAATATTTGCCATTTACCTTGGCGTGCTAGTTCGGTAAGTCTAGCGGAACCGTGGCAAACCACAGTGTCGCCATCAAACCCGTCCAGGCAAATTCTAATTCCTAGTTCATTGGCAACACGGTTTAAGTTCCAAGGATAAAAGTGACTCGGGCCTAATAAAGCTTCGTCTTCATACTGAAATATGCTGTCTAGGTTCGATAAAGGATTACACTGATCACCGTGAATATAGTGAGGAATTAAACCTCCTTGTTCCAACACTGCATTGATGAATGGACGCTCGTCACACTCGGTAATTTCATCAAAAATATTGGATATAGTATGTAATTCTTGAGGTTTTGCGGCTTGGTGAAGTAAATGCCGCGCCACACAAGTAATAGCAGAAGAATCTAATCCGCCGCTCAAGTGGCTGGCGATCGCAAAAGCACTACGTAAACGACAGCGTACTGCTTCAGTAAAAATATTTTTAAATTCCTTAGCATACTCTTCGTTAGAATATAACCGTAATTCCCGCTGTTTGTCAAGTTGCCAATATGGCCAAATTCTCATGACAGATTGGTTGATGACCATACTATGAGCCGGGGGCAGTCGCAGAATATCTTGGTAAGTGGTGATGACTTGATCTTCCATCATCAATGCCAAATAATCGGCAATTCTCACCTCGTTTAGTCGGCGTGGTATTTGTGGTAAACTGAAGATGGCTTTGATTTCTGAGGCCAACACAAACATTGTGCCTGGTTGGTAAAAGTAATAGAACGGCTTGACCCCTAAGTGATCCCGCGCACAAAAAAGAGATTGTTTATTTTGATCCCAAATGGCAAAGGCGAAATCCCCTAAAAGACGTTCTGGGCAAGACTCACCCCACTTTTGATAGGCAGCTAAGATAAATTCACTATCTGTAATTTTTTCTAAAGGACGATCTGCTAATTCCAACACCGACATCAATTCATCACGATTATCTATCCTGGCATCCGCAGTAATTACCAGTTTTGCTGCTTGATTAACTAAAGGCAGTTTCTCTATTAAAGATTCGGGGGTTGTCCATAACATTCTGTGCCCCAACCCAACAGACTCTTCGACCCAGGTATCTGCACCATCAGGGCCACGGTGGGCGATAATATCAACCATTCGTTGGAGATCTTGAGGAACTACCGCACGATTGTTGAGATACTGCACACCCACAATCCCGCTCATAATTTCACTCCTTCCAGAGATGGTAGGGGTATATAGCGGGAAAGGTCTGGGATATTACCTATAATTACCAGTCCTTGATATTCAATCCAAGCATGAGCTTCTAACTTTCCTGTTTCTGCCTTAGCAACGCCTAGGCGCAATTCCCCAGAATGTCCGTAGCGACGCATCAGTACTTGAGTAGTCAAGGCACGTGCGAGACATTTAGTGCCGGGGACATAAGGCGTTACTTTATCGACAGTCCAAACAATTTTGCCCACAGACACTTGGTTGGTACTGGGCAGTGGTTCACGGGAGTGACTAATTTTAGTTAGGAGTTTTAGTAATTGATTAAACTGGATTAACACCAGTCCTAGCCTGATGGCTGCCAGTAAAAAGAAGGTGACGATTAAAAAATTGCGATCGCCTGCACTTAAACACAGAAACTTACGCAGTCGTTTCATTTTTAACCTCAATTAATTCAGCCGTGAGAAAGTCTTTCAACAATGCTATCAGGTCGCGATCGCACTCATCAGAAGCAACTTCATATTCTTCTAAAATCACCTGCTTGATCTCTTTTACCACTTTTGGTTCTTGAATCAAAGTCCATATCCTTGCCCCCACCTCATTCAGTCCGTGGTAAATTCCCGTTTTGAAATGCAAAATAACTGCTTCACCGCCGATATCGGAAACAATCTGTTCAGGAACTGCTACTACCATCGAAGAATCGCAAATATGAGCATCTAATTCCGTAATTTTCATTTTATTTTCCTTCTTTTGTGTGGCTTTTTCACCCAAGACATAGCAAAACATCTCAATACTCTTGATTATGGACTATTTTAGAGAAATGACAGTTATGCTAGGTGTCAGTTTTAGTCTAGTTTTCTAAAATAAAATTTATAGTGAAACAGCCTTAATTCTTAGTATTAAACACTGTATTTTCATCTCTTATCCTTTATTTATTAAGGATTCACACAAAGTTATACTTACGTATATTATTCATCAAAATACTATACATACGTGTAGTTAATTGTCAAATCAGGTTTATGAAAAAATACAATACTGTTATTTTTCCTAGATAAATGGCAGCTAATTGACATTTAAAATGTGGTTTTATAGCGAATTTTGCCTAAGACTTGGCATATTCGATTGCAGAGTCACAAAACATACAACAAGAATACGATTAAGCATTTAAAGCACCCAATTTAACTTTGTTGATTTTTGACCAACTGACCAAATCTTGTAAAGCAACAGAAAATAGCATCCCTAAATTTTTCTCCCGGTACTTGACAAAACCTGGTTAGTGAATGTTATAGTGTCTTAGTCAACTGATGGGGCGTAGCCAAGTGGTAAGGCAGCGGGTTTTGGTCCCGCCATTCCTAGGTTCGAATCCTAGCGCCCCAGTGAAATGAGGAGTAATTAAGTTTGCTCCTCTTTTTTTTGTCTAACCGGAAGAAGCAGGGGTGCAGGGGGAACAAGCCCTTTACCCCTGCGTGGAGCGGAGCGGAACAGGGTATAAGCCCCTTCTTTCTAGGACGCTCATATGGGGCAAAGTCCAAGCATCGTCACGGTTTTCCCCCTTGTTCCCTGCCCCTTTTCTTCTTGGTGACTCAATACCTAAGTGAGGCAACCGATATGGTCTACGCAATGTTACTGTAGATATATTAAATAAATTGACCCCAGTTCGGTTGTATCCTCAACAGAGTAGTTAAAATCATTGGGTATAATAGCCACATTGTGGAAAAAACCTATACCCTCTGAAGTTATTTGCTTCATAAAGCTAGTCAGTTAATTCAGTAATTTTTCTGCTAAAGTTCAAGCTAAGACAATTTTGAACAAGTTTAATTAAACTACGCCAAGTCTGTTTAAGAAGTTTCAGTAGTTTCAATTACAAATACTATGCTTCAGTCAGAGAAAAATCCCTACCTGTTATCACAAACTAAGATTGCTCAGTCAAATAGTGATGATGAATTGAATCTAGGTCAAATTGCAGCAGTCTTACGTCGTCGATTGTGGTTAATTGTGGGCATAACAGGCGTATTAGCAACCGCATCTGTACTGAAGGCTAAATCAGATCCCCCAGTCTATCAAGGGACGTTCGACATTTTGACCAGACGGGGGACTGGCGAAAGTCAAGTGGTAGCTAATTTCCCTCAATCCATAGATTCTCCAGGAAATACAGCTACCCCTCAGCAACAGTTGCAAACAACAATTAAGGTTTTACAGAGTCCTAGAGTCATCGAACCTATTATTGCTCAACTTCAGGCTCAAGACCCGAACTTTATTGACAGACTCCAGGCTCAATACCCAGAGTTTATTGACAGACTTAAGGCTCAACATTCAGAAATTACTCCCAATTTGTTATATGAAATGTTTGTGAGTAACTTAATCGTTACATCCCAAGAGCCAAACATCATTAATGTTCAATTTATTAACCCAGATAGACAAATAGTCAGAGATTTTTCCAATTTACTAGCTGATGCTTATTTGGAGTATAGTCTGGAGGATAGGCAATCAGAAGTAGTTCAGGCAATTAACTTTGTCAACGAACAAAGAAAGCCTTTAGATGAGCGGGTAAAATATTGGCAAAATCAACTACGGAACCTGCGATTAGAAAATAGTTTAATTGACCCCACCCAAAAAAGTCAGGAGTTGTCAAATCAAATTTCTACATTGACTAGACAACAACTAGAAAACCGGGTGCAATTAGAAGAATCTATAGCTAGATATCAGGACTTACAAAGTGAGTTAGCACAACAGCCAGGAGAGAGAGCTGGTAATTCTTTGTTGAGTGAAAATAGTAGATATCAAGCAATACTGGATCAACTGCAAGCTGCGGATATTGAACTCTCCAGACAGTCAGCCGTATTAACGGATGATAATCCTATAATGGTGACATTAAGAGAGAGGAAAGCTTATTTACTTCCTTTGCTGGCTGGAGAAGAAGAGCGAGTACAAAGAGATTTTCAAAGCCGTATCCGCGCACTATCAGCTCGGGAAATTTCTTTAACTGAGAACATTAAAGAACTCTATAATCAAGTCAGAATTTTGGCTAGCATTAGCCGTAATTACGATAATATTCAGCGGGAATTACAAATTGCCACCGAGGGGCTGAATCAGTTTACAGCTAAACAACAAGCCTTACAAATAGATAAAGCTCAAAAGCAACAACCTTGGCTATTACTTGATCCGAAATTATCTAGAGTTAATAATCCTGGGGCTATTTCTGATAGTGCTACGAGAAACTTAGCAGTAGGTGGTGCTTTAGGCCTATTACTAGGCATAGGAGCAGCCTTAATTGTAGATAAGCTCAGTAATATATACTATAGTGCCCAAGAACTGAAAGATAATACTCGACTACCACTTTTAGGGATAGTTCCTTTAAGAAAAGATCTGGAAACAACCAACCCTACACAATTATCTAGAGCAATACAACAACCAAATAGCGCCTCATTTTTCGAGGTTTTTCGTTCGCTTTACACCAACATATTGCTTTTAGGTTCAGATACACCAATTCGTTCTTTAGTAATCAGTTCACCCGTGCAGGGTGATGGTAAATCTACAGTTGCTATACAATTAGCACAAGCGGCCGCAGCTATGGGGCAAAGAGTATTACTAGTAGATGCTAATCTACGTTGTCCTACCCTACATAATCGAGTAGGACTGATGAATATTCAAGGATTGACAGATGTCATTTCCCAAGATCTAGATTGGCACAATGTCATCGAGCGATCGCCACTAGAAGACAACTTGTTTGTCATGACAGCAGGGCCAATTCCCCCTGATTCGGTCAGGTTGCTGGCTTCTCAAAAAATGCATGATTTGATGGACAACCTACAAGCCAGTTTCGATTTAGTTATTTATGACACTCCGCCACTTTTAGGGTTTGCAGATGCCTACTTAATGGCTTCTAATACCGATGGTATTGTGCTAGTAGCTGGTTTAGGTAAGCTAAAGCGTACTGCACTACAGCAAGTATTGGAAGAAATTCAGATCTCCGGTACTCCCCTATTAGGAATGATAGCTAATAGATCTAAAGACGCTACACCTGTATCTCATAACTATTATCACCAGTACTATCAGCAAAACATGGTAGCGCAACTATCTAGTAGAGATGTAGAATCACGTCGTGCCTCTGCATTGAGAGGTAACGGACACCGTTAGGGTTTGTAGAGAGGACTTTAGTCGAATGGCACTAAGAAAAGCGGAAAGGTATGCAGGATAAGGACTACAGCTTTTAAAGCTATTGAACAATGAAGGGAAGGGTGAGGCGAAAGCTTTCAGCACTAATGAAAAGCCCTGTGCTGACGGCGCAGCGTCTAGTAGAGAAGCTAATTGCTGTGCTATGGAAATGCAGCATCATAAGTAGTTTGCTGAAAATTATCGTTCACAAGGTTGTCCTCGACCGTCCTGCACGCAGCGAACCACGAGTTACCAAACGCCGCCCCAAAGCCTACCCCAGATTGACCAAACCCCGGCAAGAATTACGTAAACAATTGCAGACTGCTTAATCAATAAGGGTTTCCGCTTTTCTTAGTGCCATTCCAATATAAAGTAATCACACCGCATCTGCCATGCCAAAGCGTCTTCTTGTAGTCGAATCCCCCGGTAAAGTCAAAAAACTCAGCCAAATCTTGGGTGCAGATTGGATCGTCCGCGCTAGTTGTGGTCACATCAGGGAACTGAGCAACGAGGGCGATGATTCACTGGGTTTCAGCATAGATGGCGGTCGTGTAAAGTGCAATTACATTCCCCGCGACCAACGAGCCAAAGAAACCATCCAGAAACTCAAGTCTGCTGTCAAACAGGTGGATGAAGTCGTCTTGGCAACAGACCCCGACCGAGAAGGTGAAACGATCGCTTGGCATCTCAAGGAAGTTTTGGGATTGAAAGAACCCAAACGAGTGGTCTACACAGAAATTACAGCAGCAGCAGTCAGAAATGCAATAGCTAACTCCAGAAAACTTGATTTCAACTTAGTGGGTGCGGGACTGTGCCGAGATTGTTTAGATAAGTTGGTAGGGTACAAAGGTAGTCCCTTGGTTTGGGCATTGAACAACGGGGCTAAAAGTGTTGGCAGAGTCCAAAGCGCCACATTACATTTAATTTGTCAGCGAGAAAGAGAAATTCAAACATTTGTCCCCCAGGACTACTGGAACGTTTTTGTTGATTACGCCGAAGGGTTTCGGGCATTTTACAAAGGTACGTCAGAATCTCGTTCCTCCGCACAACAGGAAGAAACTGATACAAATGATGATGCCAACCCAAATGCTACAAAATCACCCGAATCTAAGCGTGTGTTATCTGAAGCTGAGGCTACAAGATTAGTAGAAGAAGCAAAGCAGCATCCTCACAAAATTATCCAAATCGAAGGGAAAACCGTCAATCGTCAAACACCTCCGCCATTCACCACTTCCACACTTCAGCAAGCAGCCGGTTCCAAACTGAGGTTTTCTCCCGATAAAACCATGCAGGTTGCCCAAAAACTGTATGAAGCTGGGTTGATTACATATATGCGAACAGATTCGGTGATGTTGAGTCCTGAATTTTGTGCCAGCGCCCGGCAATGGTTAGAGCAAAACGACCCCTCGAATGTACCCCAGCAAGTAGCCAAACACCGTAGTAGTAAGTCTGCTCAAGAAGCGCATGAGGCTATCCGTCCCACAGATATATTCCGCCCTTCAGCACAATTACGGGAAGAATTGCCACTGGATGAGTTTAACCTGTACGTGATGATTTGGAAACGTGCCATTGCATCCCAGTGTAAAGCTGCTCAACTGAGAAAAACTCAGATAATTACCCAATCAGGAAATCTGCTGTGGCAAGCCAGGGGTCAGGTGATTGAGTTCTACGGGTACGCTCGTTACTGGAACAATCTCAGCAAGGATTCAGTGTTACCTTCGTTACAACAGGGACAGGCACTCACTGTGGCGAATGTAGCTAATGAGCAGAAGCAAACCCAGCCGCCGCCACGTTACAGCGAACCTAAACTTGTACAGTTGATGGAACGCAAAGGCATTGGTCGCCCCAGCACCTATGCTCCCACTGTTGCCACCCTAAAAAAACGGGCTTATGTGGAGTTGAAAAAAGATAATCTACAACCAACAGCTTTGGGGTTGGAGGTGGATGAGTTTTTGCAGAAGGCGTTACCCGATTTACTGGAGGCTGAATTTACCGCCAAAATGGAAGATGCCCTAGATGCGATCGCAGAAGGTAAACAAGGTTGGCAGCAATATCTTAGTGGTTGGAATCAGGACTACTTTGTACCTGCACTTTCTAAGGCAAAAACCCTAGTTGCGGGTGCATCAAAGGGTACAGCTTCTGCACCACGACAGTTTGAAATTTCTAAAACTCACTGTCCTCAGTGCAATAGCTTGATGTCCAAAATACCCAGCACCAAGGTCAAGAAAAAGTATTTTCTCAAGTGTACCAGTGGTTGCGAAAATGTGGTGCTGTTTTGGAGCGATTGCGCGGAGCGCAGTGCCGGAGGCAATCGCTCTAAGACCTGGGAAGCCCCTCGCACTCAAGACAGCGAACCAAAACCACCCGCTAAGATAACTTCGTATCCTTGCCCTGTATGCCAAAAGCCTTTGGAGGAGTACAGCTATACCAAGGATGGGCAGCAGAAGACAATGCTCCGGTGTTCAGATCCTCAGTCTCGTCAGGATAAAAAACACAAGGATGTGGCTTATTTTAGTACAGCGAAAGGGTGGTGGAGTCCGAAGTTTGGGGAGTTAGGAAGGAGGTAAATTAACGGTTCACTTTGAAGGAATTTCTGATGACCTCTGACAACACTGACTCGCGGCGGGTGAGCTATACCGTTAGACCGTAATTACTCAGTAGCAAAACTTACTAATTTTTCCCCCCGCTTCCCCTGCTCATTTCACGATGATCTCACTTTTTGGCGTTGCTCCAATCACACCCCTGAGTAAGAATTGGAGCTTAAACCGATTCTTATGAACTACGTGCATCCGGCTACGCCTGAGATGCACGTTTCCGATGCTTCATTTGAGCAACTTGCTTAAAGCTTCCGCACCAAGTAGAGGCTGACTCATCTGCATCTGTAGAGGCACGTTCCATACCCCTTGCATAGTTAAGCATAACCATTGCTGCGGCGACATCTCTATCACATTGGTATTCGCACTTTTCGCAATGATGAACTCTATCTGCTAATGATTTTTTCTTTTGATGACCGCAATTAGGGCAGGTTTGAGATGGCTTAACTTTAGTCGTTGGAATCTTAATGTAAAACCCTCCAGCCTCACTGACTTTGTACTTAATTAAGTCTTTGAGATTGCCAATCCCCACGTCTAATAAAGACCTATTTAGTCCTGTCTTCTGATGTTTTCTTTTACTGCCTTTTTTAGATTTACGGATCATCCCCTTAAGGTTTAATTTCTCAGTCGCTACCAGGCTATTACAGCTAACTATCTGTGTAGAGACTTTATGCTGCCAATCTTGTCTTTGTCTTGCGACTTTAGATTGAATTTTAGCTACATCTGCTGTTGCAGGAAGCTTAAAAAGTTCCACAGCGCGTATGTTAAAAAAAGAGTTCCCCGAAGAAGTGAAAAAATATTATTGGGGTCAAGTATCTTTTTGGTCTAACTCTTATTATGTTGCTTCCGCTGGTGGCGCACCAATTGAAACGTTGAAGCAATATATCCAAAACCAAGATAGTCCCGAATAGCGCTATCCTTCCCCACCCCGCGTTTCTGAGGGTGGGGAAGGATAGCGCAATATGTTCAAAATATTTCGCCAACGGCATCCATATTTCGTCATACCCCCAAGTTGAGTAGAGGCTTAAGTTTTCTGTACAGGAAATTTTTACCTTGAAGCCAAGGCTTTTTCATGCATGTTATGGGAACCACAAGATAAGACCCTGATTCCCTTTTAGCATATAAATCTTGCCCTATGGTTGAACAATCATCATCACTGTGTTCTTTACTGAAGGCGACTCTAATTTCAGAGGCAAATTCTGAAAACCCTAGCTGTTCTGCCATACTCGCCATCATTGCAATTTCATGGGAAGAGTACTTTAGATACTTAGATTCACCACACTCCTCTAGCTCGTTGACTAAACGAATCAGTAGCACATCCTTATCAATGTTATCCAAGATAGAAAACTGCTCATGCACTCTAGCTAATGTTGCATGGTTCCATTTTAGCAGTGTGTACTTATGGATATACTCTTCAGTTTTTGCACCAAAAGCAAGATAAATCCTTTGCCTTAAATGTTGTGACTTAATGCTACTCAAGTTTCCTTGAGCATATATGGCATGTAATAGCCCTGCACAAACTAAATCCACTGGAGCTTTCAAATTAATCAGAATACTAGCTGTGCCTACTAGGTGAGAGATAAATGTCTTCCCAGAAGGTCTAAACCATCCGCTAAAAGCCTCTATTGTCAGGGTATATGCTTTAGATATAAGGTATATGTCCTCAGTTTTGTAGCCTAGCTTATTCGCTTGAGCATACAGCTGAATGTTCGTTTGGGCGCACAAATGCATAATTCTAGTGTAAAAGAAGTTTGTGTGGATAGAATAATGACGGTTTAAAAAAAGAAGTGTTGTTCCTCATGATTTCAACGAAATCATCGCAGACTCGTTGTTATAGGGGAAAGAATTGCAGCCTGCTTCAATACTTTTCTTTGTATAGCCACAATTCACATCTGCATTAACTAAATCTTATTAGTGGGATAGTCTCTTGGTATTTAGCCCTAGAGACTAGAAAATGATTCACAAACTTTAGATTAATCCACTTATCAAGATCTATTGCTCATATCCTTACTTTGAGAAACTTTCTTGAATGCACTACTGAAAATTTTCAAATCATCAAGTCTCATAACTTAAATGATTCGATTAATAGTTACTTTATGCTAGTTTTAAGATAATTGCTAGGCACATGCAATTTTAGTGCAACAATAATTTTGTCTTCTCAATAAGCGATCAGCTCGATATCGTAAATAGTAGCAAATGGCTATCAAACAAGATACCTGTATGCATCAATTATGCAACAAACATTAGATAAAGGAACTTCGGCATCAATACTTTTATGCTATAGAACCCATTTGACATCTTTTAGGGTATTGAAGTAAAGTGGCGGCAAAAGCCATATCCAGCAACCATGCCGTACTCTAGCAGCCTAACAGATGAAGAATGGGAAATTCTAGAACCCCTACTGCCGACTATATTGCCTGCCAAGAAACAGACTAGACCCTCGAACTGGACAAAAAGAGAACTCCTAGATGGCATCTTCTATCAACTAAAGAATGGCTGCAATTGGGAAGACTTACCCAAGGACTTGCCCCCTTACTCAACTGTATATTGGCATTACAAGCAGTGGCGGGCCCAAGGATTGATAGAAGAACTAATGAGAGTTTTACATGGACTTGTGCGTGAACAGGTAAAAAAAAAGCCAAGTGGACAACGTTGATAATTATCGACTCTCAAGCGGTGAAAAATACCTGTAATGCGAGTATTACATCGAAAGGATATTGTTTCTACAAATCGACTAATGGCATTAAAAGACATCTAGCTGTTGATACCCTGGGGTTTCCCTTCTTTACTCATTGCACCAAAGCAAATGTGTCTGACGATATGGGTTTAATTGAGATGTTGACTAAAAACATCGATTATTTCCAGTCAAAGCCCGTTAATCTTGCCAAAATCACCATTCTGCTAGACCACGGTTATCACCCTGAACATCTCAGGCAGGAGTTAGAAAAGGTTTATCCCCAGATGATGACGAAAATCAGGTTTGAACTTTCGCCAAAACCATCAAAACACGAAAAGAAAGAATTAGGGCAGTCTGGGTTTATTCCGGTGGCTGCGAGGTGGGTAATTGAACGCTCAAATGCCTGGATGGAGAGATGCAAAATTCTTGTCAAGAACTTTGAGAGAACTCTAGTTAATGCAACTGCCAAGGTTAATCTTTGTTTTATTCGGTTGATGGTTAAGAGGCTTGCAGCCTCTTCTTAGATGTCAAATGAGTTCTATAAGGATATCGCCCCAAACTCACCAAAGTATAAGCACAAAGCATTCCCACATC